>JACQMX010000004.1 GCA_016203375.1 Candidatus Woesearchaeota archaeon
CTCAAGAGCACATGGGAAGTACGAGCTCCCCAACTCGAAGAAGATCCTTATTTTGCAGAAAAGGGTGCAAAGCAATGCGAGTCTTTTACTGGTTTAGAAACGATAGCCAAGAAAGTCGCAGATCGCATTCAAAATTCAAATCTGAACAAATAAAGGTGACAAGATGAAGAAAGAGTTATTTTTTGTTTTGGCATTATCGGTTCTTCTGCTAGGTTGCACAGCGCCTAGCGAACCGTCTGAAACAACAACGCCAACCCCGTCTTCAGAACCATCGCAAGCACCAAGCCAGGTAAGTGGTTTAACGGTTTCAAAATGCGAAGATATCATTACTTTTGAAGAAATAAAAGAAGCGTGCGGGTTAACAGTTGAACCACCATTTCGAGGGCTATATTCTGGCGAACCAAACAGGGGTTCAAGTATTTGGGAATGTGACTTTAATGCAAAGTATAGTGGCGCAGGTTCGTCTTACAATCTACTTGAGCTTTCGAGGGGGATGTCTGGAGGCGACCAAACACCAGTGCAGAGCAAGCCGGATTACAAAGAGCTAACTGGCATTGGAAAATCAGCCTATGAATACACCGATGAATTTACATATGGTGGTGAGACAACTTACAATAAAAAGTTATACTTCTCTCTAGATAATATCGGGTTGACGCTACGTGCTCCACAGGTTGAGCTAGACTCCGCTTATGAAGGTACTGGTGCAGAACAATGTGGCTCTTTTGAAGCACTAGAAGCAATAGCTAAGAAAATAGCGGATCGAGTGCGTGGTTCAAGTATAGATTGTCCAGGAACATGCCGTTAGATAAGTGAAGATTTGGGAAAGGAACTGATAGGTTATAAATGAGGCCATTCAATGAGTAAAAATATTTTGCTTATAATCTTGTTTGTGTTTGGATTTTTGGTTTTCGGATGCACAGCGCCTAGCGAACCGTCTGGAACAACAACGCCAACCCCTACTACCGAACCAATTTCAGAACCTACTCCGAGTCCAACAACAAAAACATTTAGCTCATGCACAGAAATCATAACATTCGAAGAAGTTATCGAAGCATGTGGAATTACTGTTGAACCTGCAAAAAAGACAGACGGTACTTCTGATCCGTATAATTATATAAAAAATCGTTGTGGCATTAGAGGCTATTATTCTGGTGGTGAAGCATATGAAAACTATCAAATAATAGAATTCCATTCTATTAGTTCCTGGGGAACTTATGATAAAGTAAGATCACGTAATATGGATGAAATAAATTTTGAAGATCTTAGCGGGATAGGGCTCAACGCGCATAAATATATCACAGAACCAACTGCAGAAAATGTTGGCTTCTTCGCACCTGTAAATTATATAGTTTTCGAACAACCGCAGAATAATATATGGCTGCTTAAGGCCACTTTGTGGAACCAGATGCCAGACTCTAGTGTTGAATCAATACGACCTACTTGTGAATCTTTCGAATCTTTGAAAACAATAGCTGTAAAAATAGCTGACCGTCTTAAATAAGGAGAAAAAAACATGGCAAAAAGATTGTTTGCACTTTTTGCATTGTCCTTATTCTTAATTGTGGTGTACACAAACTTCTGGACTGAAAATTAAGTATATATTAATTAAGAATTTATTTATGATACGGCCTTCCTTTAATAATTGTAACATGTCGCGGTGGCTTTGTATCCGTCTTGAGAAGGAAAATCTTATCATCCTTTTTTACAATAGCTCCAACACCAACGCCTGGACAGTCCATGAAAAGAGAAAAGCTTGGATAATATTAAAATTTTGTGTCATCCTAACATTCGAATAAGATATCCGATAGCCCCAGACCCAAGAATTGCTACAGCTATATTGAGGCGCCATCGCCAGAGGCAGAGGAAAGCTGTCAGACCGAGCATGACAGTCCAGGCATCGATGAAGGTAACACGTGCCAGATCGATGGCTGTGACAAAGATTACACCAACCACTGCGGCCGTGACGCCGATGAGAAATGTCTGGAGGCGCCTGTTTTCTGTCAATCGCTCGACGGTCTTGTAAAACAGCGTCGTGATAAGGAAAGCAGGCAGGAAAATAGCGATGGTCGCGAGGAGAGCTCCCCAGAAACCGCCTGCCAGATAGCCGACAAACGTCGCCACGATGATGAACGGCGCAGGTACCATGCCGGAGATGGCCATGCCATCGAGAAACTGCGATGACGTTAGCCAGTGGTAGTGTTGTACTGCTGCCTCCTGAATAAAAGGTACGACAGTGTAGGCGCCACCAAATGTCACCAAGCCTGCCTTGAGAAAGACGAGGAAAATCAGGCCATAATGCCATGCTGGCATTGCTGCAATTCCAACGAACATGATAAATGAGAGAGCCGCTACTTGACGGACCGAGAACAGCAGCATGAGGAAGCCAAGTGCAAAGATGAGTAATATGAGGTTCGGCCGGAACACGAGGTCAATGATAAACGCTGTCATGGCGATGAGAGCTGGCTGCCATCCATCGATTGTCGCCTTGCCGATGCGCAAGAGCGCCAGCACAATTAGGGCAATAATAACTGGCTTGATGCCATAAAGAATATCCTGCACCCATTCTAGTTGCATACCGTAGGTAAGATAAAACCAAGAGAAAAAGAGCACCATTAGGAAGCCTGGAAGCACGAAGCCAAGGCCGGAGAGCAATCCTCCAAACCGGCCATGTCGCCGATAGCCGAAGTAGACAGAGAGCTCCGTTGCTTCAGGACCTGGCATAGCCTGATAGATGGCCAACACTTTAGTGAAGTGCTTCTCCGTCATCCACTTTGCTCTGATTACTAACTCTTCATACATTAGTGATATCTGCGCCACCGGACCACCCCAAGCGAGGAAGCCGAATTTGAGGAAGCGGAAGAATAGTGATAAGTAAGAATCATTCAGGGTATCTTTTTTTCTCATGGGCGCGGAAGTCACTTATGATATGGCCTCCCCTTAATGATCGTGAACGCTCGGTATATTTGCTCTAGCAAAAACAACCTGCACATCTCATGCGTAAACGTCATCTGCGACAAGCTAAGCTTGAGATGCGCCTTTTCTATAACTTTCTGGGAAAGGCCATTCGCGCCGCCGATGATGAACGTCATATTCTTTGGCGTTGCCATGATAAGTTTTGCTAATTCCATAGATGAGTATTGTTTGCCATCTACGCAGAGCGCAATAGTATAATCATCAGAACGAAGATGAGAAAGAATCTTTTCCGCTTCTTGCTCCATGCCAAGATCTTTGATCTCAACAACGTCGAGCTTGGCGTAATGAGAAATTCTTTTGGAGAAATCTGCAACTCCTTCTTTTAGATATGCCTCTTTTACTTTTCCTACACAGATCAGCTTGATTTTGTTTGTTGCAGCCATGAGCATAAAGGCCCCAAGGTCTCGGCTAACTCTCTTCCTGCTTGGCCGAAGCCATGCACTAGCGAAGTGCTCGTCATAGACCTTGGGAACGAGCCCGCCCGGATTCGAACCGGGGTTTGCGGGTCCGAAGCCCACCGTCCTATCCAGGCTAGACTACAGGCCCATTGGATTAGCCTTGATTTTAGCCTGTTTAATAAGGTTTTGGTATATAAAGTATGTAGGTTAATAAAACCGCAAAGCTTTTAAAAACATCATTGCGGCTTTAATGATATTAATGCTATCATTGTTGTGTTGATTATGGAAACGAATACAAACATCTTACGCCGACGCAAGGCACAGCGACAAGCCTTGGAATTTATCGAGCAAGGAGCGCCGCAGCCTGGCCAGATAGTTGGCAATTATGAAATTCTTAGACGGATTGAACGTGGTGGAACAAACTTAGTATTTCATGCATTAGATTTGCGTCATGAAATTGATATCGCGCTGAAAGTGATGCGTCCTGACGCTCCAGAACGAAGTCAGGGAAGCCTTGAATATGAGGCTGAACTTCTCAGAAAATTGCAACACAAACACATAGTTAAACTCCATGTTGAAGAGTATGATCCTGATGTTGGCTTGGCACTCGAATATCTGCCTATTACCCACAAAGAGTTTGTTGGGAAAGATGCACCTTATATCCATACTGCTTTTTATATTCAAGATATCGCAGCCGGTCTAGCATATCTTCATGACCAAGGTTTCGTTCATCGTGATATAAAGCCAGGAAATACTCTTGGACAAGAAGAGGATGGTGTTATTGTCTTTAAGCTTGTTGATTTTAATATGACTATTCCTGCGAGTTCAAGATGTTCTAGTTTAGATGAGGTCGTTGATGGCACACCAGCATATCGGCCTCCAACTGATGAGATCATAACACAAGGCATTACTCCTTCATATGATATTTATTCTCTTGGAAGAACTATCGCGAAAGTTGTTTTTGACGCGTCGTATAAAGGTGATACAAGAAAACTCATCATGCAGAGTAATGATAAAATTCTCTTTTTGCTTTGGAGATGCCAGCCGCCAAAAGAGCTTTATGACCTTGTACGCGGCTGTCTTGATGATGACCCTCAGAAACGTCCAACCGCTAGGGAAGTCATGGAACGCTCCTCCGCGCTCCTGTACCAATTGATTCAGAATGGGACAAAGTAAGCTTATTGTTTCGTTAATGTAATCTCAATCGTGCTCACGCGCACTGGTTTTCCTTCTTGGCTTTGGAACTCTTCAGAGTTAATTAAGATATCTTTAACATTTACTGCGTTATCAAGAAATCGTTTCGAGGCAACTTCCGCGACATCTACCGCGCGAGAAATGAACTTGCCTCTTGCCTTGATAATCACTTCAGAAGCATTTTTTGTCGTAAATTGCATGACAACGCCGGTCACGTAGTTCATGAACGGCTTGTTGCCAATTAAGATTGAGTTGTCCTGAGTCATGCGTCCCCCATTAAGGCATATGCCTCGTACGCTGTTGTCTCTAGTCAACACAAAAATGTGAAAATGAGCTTTATGACGCAGTTGCTACTTCCTGGCGTTTCTTGTTTCTTGTTATATAGCCGGCGATGATATTCCTGATTTTCTTTGATGGCGCTTTGATGAACATGGCCACTTTCGCCTTATTCTCTTTGAAATCAGTAGAAAAATCACCACCATGCTTCTCGAGCAGTTCCTCAGTGGTTCTCTTGACCAGTGTAGTTTTGATTCGTCCCATGGTCAATAGGAAGGCTATAGTGTTTATAAATATTGTGCTCTTCCAACGAACCATCGTTTAGTGAATAAACTTTTACTCAAGAGTAGGGTAACCATCAAATTTTTATGACTCCAGACTAATGAAACGAAAGATTTATATAGTTGGGGGACCACCAGTTTAGCAATAAAAGGCGGCTAAACACCGTTGCTGTGGTTGAGAATCAAAAACGGAGAGGGGTTAGGCGACTATGAAATCGTTTTTTATGAAACTCAAGGAAAAAATGCGAGGTTCGTCTTCTGATTTTGATGTTCCTGACGATGGGGAAGAGGGCTATGTGGAACTTTCAACCGACAATGAGCACAGCCACAATAAAGTTGTTGTGCGGCCATTTGTCCTTGAAGATTTCGCGGACACCAAGATTATCCTTGACACACTTCGTGAAGGCTACACTATTGCGTTAATCAATATCAAACCATTAAAGGACCAAGATTTGGTTGAATTAAAGCGCGCTATCAACAAGCTCAAGAAAACCGCTGATGCCGTCGAAGGAGACATCGCAGGCTTTGGCGAAGATTGGCTCTGCATCTGCCCAAGCTTCGCAAAGATCCATCGCGAGCCGAAGATGCCAAAGGTAGCGAGGCATCATCAGCAAATGGAAGCGATGGAAGAGTATTA
>JACQMX010000092.1 GCA_016203375.1 Candidatus Woesearchaeota archaeon
CAGCGGCGAGGATATTGAGAACGATCCCAATGCAAAACCACTTGCCCTTGCTGGCCTTGTACCAGTCAAAGTCACCAATGAGAATGGCGTGATCATGCCGGGAGATCTCTTGGTTTCGTCCTCGACACCCGGTCACGCGATGCGTTGTGATGATCGCAAGAAATGCTATGGCGCAGTTGTTGGCAAAGCGCTTGAGCCATTTTCAGGGAAAAAAGGAACCATAAACATGCTGGTCATGTTGGGATAAAAGAGGTGTGATAATGAATGAAACACAGATGAAAGCAACTCCTCCGGAAGAAATAAAACATTATGATACCAAAAATATCATTATCGGTGTTTTGGTGTTTATTGTTTTGATTGAAACTATTTTCCTTTTGCTTGGCGTAAAGGAAACCGTCGTGCAAGAAGTTGTTCAACCTTCTGGAGAAATGGTTACGGTAGCAACAAAAACCTTTTCGGGCATTGCAACAGACAGCCCAGTATACCAAGACTACACTGCTTGCGTAAGCTCCTGCGGCCAATGTCCTACGGTGTGCGAGCAGGATTTATTGCGAAGAACAGCGCTCGAAACAAGCACAGAATCGTATTGCGAGCAACTACAGCAGGATCAGCAGCAAAGCTGCAAGGACGAGCTTTATCGTCGGCAAGCAGAAGAGCAAAAGAACGCCGCAGCGTGCGACAAGCTCAGCAATGATGACCTTAAGGCGGATTGCCGCTTTAGCGTTTCTATGCGTCTTGCGCTAGAAAAGGACAATGTCGCTGAATGCGCCGGCCTTCCGCAAGATTATAAAACAGCATGCGAGCAAGCGTACTACATGGAAATGGCCATCCGCAAGAGCGAGGCCTCAATGTGCGAGAAGCTTCTTGATGCGAATGATAAAACCTCTTGCCTTGAGACGGTACGGCAGCAAAAAGAAGCCATGGCTGCCGCGCCAACGCCACCAGTTCAAGAAGCAACAGAAACAACCGAAGAACAGCCATGAAAGCTTGCATGAAAAAACTATTATTGCATATTTTGCTAGTTTTTTCTCTCTTTCTTATTTTTATTCCTTCAATGTTTGCCGTGGTCTGCGGCGATACGGTTATTGCCAGCGAGATATTAACAAGCGATATTTCTCAGGTCGGCAGCGGCTCCTGCCTTACTATCGGAGCGAACGACGCCTCGATCGATTGCAATGGGTATAGCATTTCCGGCGATGGAACAGGAGGAGGCATTTTCGTTTCAGCGTATGATCGAGTCGTAATCCAAAACTGCATTATCAAAAATTTTGAGACCGGCATTGCGCTTCAAACAACAAAAGATAATCTTGTTGCAAATAACTCATTCGAATTAAACAGGTGGGGGCTTGCCTTTGCACTTGGTGCAAACTTTACCAATGTTACGAATAACACCTTTAGCGGCAGCCTTACGTCAGATCTTGCTTTTAGCGTTGGCACTACAAACAACAGTGTTTGGATGAATCGGTTCTATGGCAAAGGCATTACTGGCGGCACTGTAAAATTAAACCAGTCTTTCTGTATCGACGAACGAGGAAATTTCTACAGAATTGGCCTTTCTAATCCTATTGGCGGCACGATCAATTGGAATAAAATGGGATGGAACGATTGCGGCCATCCAAAGATCATTGGCACGTTTCCCAATTTTGTTTCAGGCAATTTTCTTGAGGATCCTTTCCAGGTCAACTGGACAAACCAATCGTCCTATCCAGACAACATGTCCTTCTATCTCGAATACTGGAACGGCTCGCTTCCTGAAAGGTGGTGGCCTATCAATTTTACGGAGGGTAATAGTTCTGTTTTCGATACGGATGCATTGTGGAATCTTTGCAGTTATCGCCTTCGGGTTATTCCCTGGGATACCATTGCTAATGGGACACCGAACATCACTGCTCAATTCTGCATCAAGACACGCGGCACGATAAACGTGAATGTGCAAAAGTGTCCATCTGATGGCATCGGCGGCTTTTGGAAGGCTAATGTCTGGCTCTTTAACACATCATTCGTATTGCAAAGCGTCAACCTTACTGATGGAGCCGGTAATTTCGGATTTACGGATATGCCACATACAAATTATACTATCGTCGTGAACTATACTGGTTATACCAATGCTCGACGCAATATCTCTCTTCGGGCAGATACAACGGAGATTGTCAATTTTCTCCCAGGGGAAGTGTGTCCGCTCACTTCAGATTGCCAAGAAGATTGCACGCGCATTGGCGGAGATGTTTGTGACTCAAGTTGTGATGGCATCAATGGATGCACATTCCAATTTGGCTTGCCCCCGGGGCAATCATGTGAAGGATCTCGGCTTGGATTGCGCATATTGTATAATACCAGCCACGATGCCATCTGCTGCGATTACCGTAGGTTTATCCAAAAAACCCCAGGTATCGGAATAAATATTCCCGGAAAAAATGTTGTCAAACTGACGAGCATCATTAACTTCCGTGATGCGTTCAAATATATTGTTGGAGCGAAAATGCACGTTATCGTATTCAAGAAAGAACAATGAGGCTTACCATGCGCTATCGTCGAGGCTTCTTTTTTACCACGGATGTAATGTTATGCATCATAGTTCTCGTTATTGGTTTTGTCCTTGTTTGGTCCTCTTTTACCGAAGAGCCCCCGAAAGAACAGCCATATTTTCTTGCCGAGGATGTTTCCTCTATTATGGCAACAACGACCAATGCAGATGTTCTTGATAAAATCATGTCATTAGTGGAAGATGGCAGTGTTGTCAATTTTGAGTATACTCTTTTTGAGCAGATTGGCGATTTTTATGTTCAAGGCAAGTATGACATCGCATTTCAATATACCAAGCGTCTTGCGGAGAATATTCTTCCTCCGCAATATTCGATTGCCATTTTGTTTGAGAACTATACCATTTATAATCAAACGCGAACGGTTTCGCAGAACCAATCTGCCTTTCTTCTCTCATCGAAGCGCATGGTTGTTATCGTGAGCAATGCATCTGAACTTCTTGGTCCATATACAGGAGAGGTGCGCGTATGGTAAAATTTTTTGCATCTCGGAAGGGCATTTTCCTTACGTTCATCGCCGTATTGATGGTCACGCTTTTATTGTTATACGCTTCAACGCAATACGAGGTGTCCTATAAGGATACCGTGCCAACGGAAACGCTCCGGATAACGGGCCTCAACAATTTTATTTCTGATTTTGAAGAAACCTATCTTGAACGCGCACTGTTTGCGAGCAGCCATCGCGCGCTAGCTGCCCTTATCAACGCTACCCCTGATGGTGCCAGTGGTTCCAACGTCCAAGATATTCATAAAGAATTTGAGGCGGCAGTCATTAACGCGACGATTAATGATGGCACTATTCTCCTGCCAAGCATGGAGAATCATACCCTTTCTATCTGGATCCAGCGCTTGAGCAATTTTAGTCGGGATAACCTGCGGGTGGATCTCTTCTTCAACATTACGGATGTTAACATAAGTCAAGACGAGAGCACCGGTCCTTGGCTTCTCAATGTCTCCATTAATCTTGATTATCGGGCTAATTCAAGTGATACAACATGGGAACGAACAAATGTCACTATCCGAACGACCTTTGATATTTTTGGATTTGAGGATCCGTATTTGAAATTCAAGACGGATAACCAAATTAACCGAACTATCCAACGATTTAATTTCACTGGAGAAAATTATTTGCCTGAAAATGTAACGGATCTTATAACTTCAAAAAATTTCATTTATGACAAACGCGCGCCAAGCTTCCTTGGACGATTCCAAACATTTAATGATCCAGATTCTCGATCATCATGTTGCGGGATATTTTCTTTAGTTTCTTCAATCCAGGAACCTCCAGCTACCTTATCTTATACCGACAGCGATAGAACATATGCGGATTTTACGTACCTTGATGATTTCTGTTTCAGCAATCAATTGTATACGGTGAACGACGTAAGCGGAGCAATGGGCATTGGAAGCTTTTATCTTGACGAGTATTTCGTTGATAAAGTCTTTGGCTTGGCGCCTGATGCGACGCAAGAAGCGAATAGCCCTGATGAGGGTGATACGTGCGGAAGTTAGCTTTGTTAGAATTTTCTTATTTTATTCATTTCCACAACCGCAGCATTTCCTCTTCCTTAAAATGCAATGCTCCGGGTATAATGAGGCAATGTAATGGCTTTCCGAAATCTACCTTGAGCAGGTCTTTTGCTTTCCCTGCTTTTATTACCACGTCTTCTGCGCCAAGCCGCGCGCATCCGACGATAAAAGTATCTTCCGTAACAACACCATCTTTCCTTTTCTTGCCAA
>JACQMX010000085.1 GCA_016203375.1 Candidatus Woesearchaeota archaeon
AAATGCGAGCTCGGCGCCAGCCGAGCGAAAGCGAGATTCTGGACAGAGCCTTTTCAGGAGAAGAATTTTTATAGTGGTCCAGAAGGAATAGTTCCTATGCAGCTCAAGCAATGGATTCATCAGAAACATCTTCAAAATATACCTCTGCTTCAAAAATACTTCTCTCAAAATAAACCTTTCCCCCACCTCATTCTTCCAAACTTCTTCCATGCATCCAAAGCCATTGTTCTTCTCTCCGCTCTGAAACAAGAACCATGGCAGCTGAAAGATGCTGACTTATTCCGTTTCCACCAAACACCTGATCTTCGATCATCACGAAATAAATTCATCCAGCAATATTATCATTTTTTCAGCTCAAAAGAATTTCTCGACTACATTTCCACAATCACCAACACGAAACCATTGCGGAGTATTGACGCGGCTGGACAAACTTACACGGCTGGTGATCATCTCCTGCCGCACGATGACCGTTTAGCGGGAAGAAAAATCGCATACCTTTACTATCTGACAAAAAATTTCACCAAAAGCGATGGTGGCCAGCTTGATTTCTTTGCTTCTAACGCAAAAACAAAGCATCCAGCAACAATTATGAAATCCATTATTCCTCACTTTAACACGCTTGTCTTATTCAAAGTCTCCGAGCGTTCCTTTCATCAAGTGCGCGAAATTATCTCAAACAAAAAACGCATCTCTATTGGAGGTTGGTTCCATGGCACAAGAACTAAAGCAATGGCTCAATACTGACTACCTTCATGCAACAGCATTGCAGCACATTGCGCACGCCTACCAACAAAATAAGGCCTTACCAAGCGTTCAGCTGCATGCATTCCTTAACGTGAACAAATTTCATATGCTTCAGCATGATGCAATACGCGCACAAAAAATCTTGTGCAGCGTGCCAGATATGTTCGTTTATCATAAAGTAAAACCATGTGGCGTGATGCTCTCTTTCGAACGCGCCCTGCGTTCACAGGCGTTTGCGCAACTCCTTTCATTTATTACGGGGAGAAAGGTGGCCTGTGCAAACATCGAGTGGCAATCCTTCAAGCATCGCCATTATACGATCTTGCATGACAAACTCAAGCAAGAACGTGGCATTTATCTTTTATTTGACCTGACGTCACTATGGGGTGCTGCATGGGGCGGATATACTTATATTGTGAATGAGGGAGAAGAGCTTGCGCGCCTTGCTCCGCAAGCGAATGCTGTTACCTTATTCACGCTCGCGGGAAAGGTACAACATTTCACGAAATATGTCAATTATCGCGCAGGAAAAAACAGGCGCGTTGTTCTTGTGGCAAGATTTAAATAATAGCACTTTTTCAATGGAACCATGAAAGCAATAGATTTTCTCTGGAAGCTGAAAGCAGGCGACAAGGTGCGTCTAGGCAAAGGCACATTCACTATTAGGAGGATCCTTGAACCAAAGGGAAAGCAGGATGAGCGTCTCCTTGATCTTGGTCAAGGCTTCTTCGTTATTCTTACTAAAACTGGCTATAAGGTCGGCCGGTTTGCACCAAAAGGCACACCCGTACAGGTAAAGAAGATTAAAAAAGATGAGAAAAAATGAAATACCTTAAGGCATATCTTGCTGGCGTAGCTTTTCCAGCAACGCTGCTGCCCTTTGTTTACCTAATAGTCTTCTCTGTCGATGCATTAGCGCCGGCAAGAACAGTTCCTTTCCCACTCATTCCTTTCTTTTGGGGCTTGACGAACATGCTCTACTTCGCCATTGGCAAACAGTGGCCGATCAAAGAACGAAACACGCGCTTATGGTTGACGGGGGGTATTTTAGGATTCTTGGCTGGATCTCTCATTGTTTTTGTCTACAAACTTCCAGCACAACTTGGCTTTCCAACAGTTTTATATTATCTTCCATTAATTGGCGCTCCTCTTGTCTGGGGCCTATTCTGGCGTTACATCGTCAAATACTTGAATGACGCTGTGGGCTTAAAAGAACAATAATCATCCTTATACCATTATTTTCAGAAAAATTTATAAATAACACTCCATCAATGATTCTCGTTGGGTTATCTTGAAATCTTCGAAGAGGTGTTTAGCATGAGAAGGCTTATTGTATTGGTAATCATATTATTTCTGGTAAGCATATTGCCTGTTTCTTCCCAAAAGGAAGAGTATTATCAAACTCAAACAAAAAGAGAAGCGTCTAGTGTTAAAGAAGAATATGTCTGCTGCGCAACACAAAACAAGGATCAACCATATGTCTATAGTCCGCAAGAAAAATGCGAATCAGCAGGCTATCAGGTTGTGGATACGAGCTATTGTGAAGTTCCAGAACCTTCTCAACCGCCTCCCAATGAATGTTGTGACTTTAGCAATCGTTATGCACTCTTTGAGCCATGGGGTGCCACGACGTATGGTTTCACTCAGGTTGATGCAAGTTATTGTCCACCTGCGCCGATAGAGGGGCTTGGTTGTTATGACTTATCTGGTCAGGAATTTTATCAGTCGATGTCAAGTTGTGCGTCAGCGTGGGGCGCAAATCCACCTGTTGAAACTGTTGATGCTAGCTATTGCGCGACAGCACAAAAACCATCACCTACTGGCGAGAAACCAGTGGCTAAGACAGCGCCAGAGCAAGAAAATAAAGTAGGATTTTTTGAGCGAGTAAAGCAATTATTCACCAAAAAGCCTACTCGGGCTGTGCGGGAAGCGTCACCTACTCTGCCTATAGGAACCCCTGAATGTTGTGCAACAGGCGGTTATATTCCAGCGCAGGATGGGATGTGTGCAGCGAGAGGATATTCAACAGTGGATATGGGTTATTGTGCAGGAATCCCGGCGCCAGTGCCAGTTTCCGAGTGTTGCGATCTGAGTAGCACCGGCGGTTATGTAGGCATGGAAATTAACGGCTGTGTAGCATATGGCTTTACTGCTGTAGATCCAAGTTATTGTCCTGCGCAGTCTACAAAACCAACACCTCCTTCTCCACCCAGTGGAGAGTGTTGTCAAAACTTGCAACTGCAATGTGGAAGAGTAGACTATGTAAATTCTGAGGGTAGTGCTCTTTACACCGGTGAAGACGCTTGTGCTAATGATGGTTATAGTACTTGTGTCGTCGCTATGTACTATGAATATCTAGCGGGCCTCAGAATTGGTGAAGCAAGTCTTGATGTTGTTAGCCAGCTGATGACCTGTGGAGAAAATGTGGCAAGCTGGTGGGATGGCAGTTACAGCCCATTGACAGCGACCTTAGGAAATGGCCACAATGCAGCCCCATATGCGTACTGCTGTCGACTTGTTTCTGGATAAATTTTATTTTTTTTCTCATTTTTTTCAAAATTTAGATGGGAATTCGAAAATATTTCTGTACAATCGAAATAACTTCATGCGCTTCCGAAATTCTTTCGGAATTTTTGGGGAAAGGTATATAAAC
>JACQMX010000086.1 GCA_016203375.1 Candidatus Woesearchaeota archaeon
CCACGGTTGTTTTTCCTGAACCAGGTTTGCCAGCGATAGTGATAATCATAAAGAAGTAAGGTGTTATGGTGGTTTATTAACGTTTCGATGAATTCCGATCTGGTGCGTGAATTGAGGATTAGTCAATACCTCTCAATAAATTTGATGATGATCCGTAGCAAGCTGAGGGTACCTCAGCCGACCCCAATTATTTTATAACGAAGAGTTATTTAAGCCTTTTGCTAATATTCCGAAAAGATTTCGAATAATGCTTTAATATACTCCTTCAGCATGCCGTCTGGAGTTCTTCAACAATTCTTTGAATCACTTGCTCTGGCGTGCGTTTTGTAGTATCTATAACAATATCATAATGCTTTTTATCATAACAATCAATGCCATAATATTTTTTGTATCGTTTGCGCTCTGACTCAATGCGTTTTTTTATATTTTCCTTTGCTGCGGCAAGACTGGTATTTTCTTTTTCATCTGGTCGAAGATCGCCGAAGACTCGCTTTGCTCCCGCATCAGGATCAACATCAAGAAATATCTTTACTGAGTTTGGGATAAAATGAAAGCCGAGGCGCGAGTCAATGACAAAGTCATTTTCTTCTTTTCCGAGCTTCACCTGCCTATCATCGAGCGCTTTGTCAATTGATGTATCTTTCTCCGCTAGCTTGCTTAACTCTAGCACGCTCATGCCACGCTTCATGGCCAGTTCGCCCATAAAGTCGCCAGTAGAATAATGCTTATAGCCAAGCTTTTTTCCGAGCATCTTTGCTACCGTACTTTTACCGGAGCCTGGCAAGCCAGAGATAGTTATTATCATACTATTGTCGCTGCATTGCAAATATATTAATCTTCCGCGCAATTTCCTGCTTTCCTTGCCCATGAGGAAAGCAGGAAATTGCGTAAGGCTTAAATAAAGTCTAAATCTACTATGCGTTATGGCAGGCGATCATCTGTTTGACGAACTTGGCATGTTTCTCTTGAAGAAAGGTTACCTGGTTAAGTCATTAACGAGTGGATGCTTTGACATTCTCGCGCGAAAAGGCGAGCAAATACTCCTTATCAAGATATTGACTGATGCGAATGCCATCAGCAAAGAATATGCAGCAGAGATGCAGAAGGTGGCGGAGTATATTCATGCCTCGCCGCTTATCATCGCGGAAAAGGCAGGACAAGCACTTGAAGATAATGTTGTATACACGCGCCTTGGCATTTACGCACTTAATTTCCAGACGTTTAAGAATGCAGTAGAAAACAAATATCCATTTGTGCAAAGCACGAAAGCAGGACTCGTGGCTAGCATTGACAGCCAAAAACTTCGCGAGTCTCGAGAGCGTCAAGGATTGTCTCTTGCAGAGATTTCCCGACGCATTGGTGTCTCGCGGCAAATGATGCAGCGCTATGAGAGCGAAAGCGCGGAGATTACCTTGATTAAAGCAACAAAGATGCGTAGTATTTTAGGCAACGACATCTTCAAGCGTGTTGCTGTTTTTGAGCGTCATGCCATTCCCAAAGAGGAGCCTGAAAAGAGTCCGATAACCCTTAAGTATCGCAAGCTTGGCTTCCGCGCTATAGAGACGAAAAAAACGCCATTTGACGTCATTGCCAAGAAGGATAAAGAGGTTATTCTAACCGATGTTGGCGATAAGGTTAATCCAAACATAGCACCTGTTTCACGATTGCTTGATGTGGATAGGCTCGTTATTTTTAGGAAGAAAAAACCAAAAAATATTCCCGCTATAACAAAGGAAGAATTCATGGCATATCAAGAAGCGGATGAGTTGGTAAAGTTTTTGAAAGAATTTTAGCAGCAGGCTTTGTCCCGAATGGAGCTGGCGCCTGTTTTGCGAGCGAAACTATGCTTACAAAAGGAGAGGCAGCAGGGGGACGCCCCCTACGAGGATGCTGCCTTATCATGTTTCTTCATGCTAAGCGAGCCCGGCGCAAGCCGAGCGTAAGCGAGATTCGGGACAAAGCCTTAGCAGCACTTGTCTCTATTTCTGTCATCCTCGCAGAGATCGTCAATTGTTCCCGTCGTATCGATCATGTAATGCGTTACTTCCCAGAGGCTATCCCAAAATGCCCGGTTATCATTGATAATAACCTGGCCATACACGCGAAGTTTTCGATAGGCAGACTGTGGCATGGTTGCTTGCTGACCAATTCGCACACCAATTTTGGTATCTCGTGGTGTCCGCGAATGAATGGAAAGCATTGTCCTATCTCCGGATAAGAAATGAAAATAGCCATCGACACATACCATGTCGCAGTGTTGAAGATGGCCATCTTGGATCTCGTATAAAAACTCTTCTGGTGTTAAACAGCGTTGGCTTGCATCGATGACCTTGGTGGCTGGCGCCTCATAGATGCCTGCAGGCTTAGTGTAATAGGTTATATTGGCATCGGCGTATTTAGAAATTAGCGTTAAGGCGATAATCCCAATTCCAGCGCGTAAAATGCTCATACTTAAACATAAGCATTGCTTATTTTTATTGTTTGTCAAGAACAGTTACCTTTATATATAACTGCTTATTCATGAAATTCTAGATTCTATAAGCAAAATATAAGCAAAAATATAACAAAGGAAGGGGGTCGAGACCATGAGTACACAAGTGCAACCAATTTTCATCTTACCAGAAGGAACGCAACGCACGACGGGTAGAAATGCCCAGCGCACCAATATTATGGCTGCAAAGTTAGTTGCGGAGACGGTCAGAACAACGCTTGGCCCAAAGGGCATGGACAAGATGATTGTGGACAGTCTCGGCGATATTACTGTTACTAATGATGGTGTTACGATCCTCGAAGAAATGCAGATCGAGCATCCTGCCGCCAAGATGCTTGTAGAAATCGCTAAGACGCAGGAAAATGAGGTTGGTGACGGCACTACAACCGCGGTAGTTCTTGCCGGTGAACTTCTTAAGAAAGCAGAAGATCTTCTGGAAAAGGAGATTCATCCTACTGTTATTGCACGCGGTTATCGCATGGCTGCTGAC
>JACQMX010000087.1 GCA_016203375.1 Candidatus Woesearchaeota archaeon
GTTATATACATTAACTGATGGAAAATCAGAAATAGAAATAATTGCGTTCATTCTTGATATGATTGATCATAAAATTTACGATAAAAAGTTTGGTTACAAAAGGTGATAGTATGGCAAAAGCATTATTCATCATCGCTCAAAAAGGCTTTAGAGATGAAGAGCTTTTTGAGCCGAAGGAAGTTCTTGAAGATGCAGGCATCGAATGCAAGGTAGCCAGCATTTCAACAAACGCGGCGCAAGGCAAGCTTGGCGCAATGGTCATGCCCGATCTTGCAGTAAAGGATGCAAAACTTGATGATTATGATGTTATCATTGTGGTTGGCGGTCCAGGTGCTCCGGAGTTGGCAAAGCATAAAGAAGTTCTCGACTTGCTCAAAGCGGCAAAGCAGAAAGGCAAGAACCTTGCTTCCATCTGCATCGCACCAATCGTGCTAGCAAAAGCGGGTGTTCTCACAGGAAAAAAGGCAACAGTTTGGGAATCGCCAGAAACAATAAAAATGCTTGAGGAAGGCAAGGCAATCTTCACCAGAAAAGATGTTGTCGTGGAAGACAAATTAGTCACTGCAAATGGGCCGGCAGCTGCAAGAGAATTTGGAAAGAAAGTAGTAGAGATGCTAAAAGCCTAATCCGATTTAACCGCTGATTAGAGCCTTATAGACCACAACCATTATATATCCCCGCTTCTCCTTTTCCAGCATGAAAAGAGTGGTCATCGTCGGCAAGAACAGGGAGAATGTCAAAGCCTTAAAACAGCACCTCCTTATTCACGGCTTTGTTTATGATAACAAGAAGCCGGAGTTAGTTATCTCCTTAGGAGGAGATGGCACGTACTTGTACGCAGAACGTCAATACCCAAGTGTTCCAAAGCTGCTCATCCGCGACAGCAACATCTGCAATAAATGCGGAGAAGATGTTTTAGACAAGGTTATCGATAAGCTCAAAGCAGGCAAATATCATGTTCTTGAATGCATGAAACTTGACGCGCAGGTAAATGGAAAACGTGTCCTTACCTGCGCGAATGACTTCGTGTTGCGCAACAAGCGATTGACACAAGCCATTCGTTTCGCGCTTGACATTGGCACAAAACAAATTGATGGCGAACTAATTGGTGATGGTCTTGTTATTTCTACATCGTATGGATCAACTGCGTATTATTATTCCATAACCAAGCAGCATTTCAACTATGGCATTGGGATCGCCTTTAACAATCTCACCAAACGAATGCGCCCTCTTGTGGTAGATGAGAATGCTATCCTTCGCATAACCATGGTTCGTGAATCAGCTGAACTTGCTGCTGACAATAATCCAAAACTGGTTCGGGTAAATCAAGGCGATGTCATTGAGATACGAAAACGAAAGGAAACGGCGAAAATACTGAAAGTCAATATAGGCTTCTGGGAATGGCTGAAGCATGTACAGTTCCTAGGCAGGAGACGATCCATATAAACTGAGGTGATAAAATGGCACGAAAATTTGGCTATAATCTTTCAAACAAGCGCAATCGGGAAATCTTTGGCCCAACCTGGGGGCAAATAATTATCGCGATCGCCGTAATTCTCGTTTTAGTTATTGCATTAATTATGCTTATCAGCGAAGAGGAAGAAGAAGTAACGGAAGAAACGGAAGCAGTTCCAGAAACACTGGAGGAGGCAGCTCCGGTTAAAACAACAACACCACAAAAACAACCGCTTCCTGCAGAGCAAGCATCTGAAGAAGTATTAGGAGAATGTCCACTGCCAAGCATCCCTATTGTCGAGTTCACCGAAGAAAATCTTTATGGTGACGTATCTCAAGATGAAACGCTCCCTAATGCTTGCAAAGCAGATGTGGAAGCCTCAAAACGACGCTTGGCGAAGCTTTATTCCAATGCAATAAATGATGAAGATACCGTATTGCAAGCAGAACAGCAATTGGCAAATGAAATTAAAAACCTTGAAGCAACGCTGGACAAGCTGTATGCAGAGCGCGACTATCTCGAACAAGCCAGAAGCTGCACGGCAGAAAACGCATTGGCTGATAATCTTTATAGTGAGGAAATCACTGAAGAGACTCCTCCAGAAGAAATAGCCGCCGAAGAGGAAACAGCTGCAGATGAGACCCAAAATTAGCATCATCGGGGCAGGCATGGTGGGAGCGCAAGCTGCCTACGTTGCCGCAGGTAAGGAGCTTGGTGACATCGTACTTGTGGATGTTGTTGAAGGAGTTCCGCAGGGGAAAGGGCTTGATTTGTACGAGGCAACCCCACTCTTTGACGTCGACGTCAATGTTATCGGCTCGAATGATTACGCCTCAATTAAGGGCTCTGATGTGGTTATTGTCACTGCTGGCGTACCGCGAAAATCCGGTATGTCCCGAGACGAACTTCTCTCAATAAATGCGAAGATAGTCTCGGACATCAGCAAACAAATTGTCACCTATGCGCCAAAATGTATTCTAATTATTGTAACAAACCCACTTGATGCCATGGTGTATGTTGCAAAAAAAGTAACCAAATTTCCAAGGGAACGTGTCTTTGGCATGGCTGGTGTGCTTGACTCAACGCGATTCCGGACGTTTATAGCTGATGAACTTAAAGTTTCCGTAGAGGATGTGACTGCTTTCGTACTTGGAGGACATGGAGATACCATGGTGCCTTTGGCAAGATACTCTACGGTCGCTGGCATTCCCATAACAGAGCTTATTCCAAAAAATCGCCTTGATCAGATTATTGATCGCGTCAGAAATGGCGGCGGTGAGATTGTAAATCTATTGAAAACAGGTTCTGCCTTTTACGCACCAGGCGCTGCAGTTATAGAGATGGCTGAGGCGGTGCTTAAAGATAAAAAACGTGTTTTGCCCTGTTCTGTTTTTCTTGAAGGGGAATATGGGGTAAAAGAATTGCCTATTGGAGTACCGGTCAAGCTCGGCGCAAAAGGAATGGAGCAGGTTATGGAAATTACGCTCAATGCAGAAGAGAAAAAGCTTTTCCAGAAAACTGTTGATGCTGTTAAAAACTTAATACATGATACGGATAAGATAATGTGAACGCATGAAACCTTTTTCCCAACGCGTGCGGCAAATAACACCTTCCGCTACTCTTGCTATTGACGCGCAATACAAGCAAATGCTGAAAGAAGGCAAGGATGTTGTTGGCTTTGGTGCCGGAGAACCTGATTTTGACACGCCGGACAACATCAAGCAAGCCGCGTTTGCGGCTATAAAGAAAGGCCAGACAAAGTACACTGCGGTTTCTGGCATCAATGAGTTAAAGGACGCTATTGCCACAAAGCTGAAGCGAGAGAATCATCTGGACTATTCACGCGAGGATATTGTTGTTTCCTGCGGTGGCAAACACGCCTTAATGAATGTGTGCTATGCCTTGTTGAATCCAGGCGATGAGGTTATCTTGCCCGTGCCATACTGGGTAACCTATGAGGAACAGATCCATCTCGCGGAAGCCAAGGCAGTGCTTTGCCCGACAGAAAAATTGCAGATAAAGGCAAGGTTGATTGAGGAAGCAATAACGCCAAAGACAAAGGCAATAATGTTGAATTCTCCCTGTAACCCTACTGGCTCTGTAATTGAGCACGCCGAACTAAAGAAGATAGCGAAGTTGGCTGCGGATAAGGAGATTTTTGTTATTTCTGATGATGTGTATGAGCACTTTATCTATAGTGATGAAGAGCACGTGAGCATTGCCTCGCTCGGAGAGGACATCAGGCGATACACGATTATCGTGAACTCACTTTCTAAAACTTATTCAATGACTGGCTGGCGTGTTGGCTACACCGCTTCGACAAAAGAGCTGGCATCGTTGATGGGAAACTTGCAAAGCCACCAGACGAGTAATCCTACTTCAATAGCGCAATGGGCTGCTGTGGAAGCGTTAAACGGACCACAGGATTCGGTGCAGCTCATGAAAAAGGCCTTTGGGGAGCGCAGGAAGTTTATAGTGAAACGCCTCAATGAGATGCCAAATGTTTCTTGCCTAATGCCAGCTGGAGCGTTTTATGTTTTTCCAGATATTAGTCAAACAGGCATGACATCCATGCGATTTTGTGAACGATTGCTGAAAGAAGCGAATGTCGCTGTCGTGCCAGGCGCTGCATTTGGCGATGATAAGCATATACGACTAAGCTATGCGTGCTCGCTCGAGAATATTGCGAAAGGAATGGATAGGATGGAAACGTTCCTTAAACAGCATGGCCAACCATAGGGCACTGTCCTAAATGTAGGTGATGCCTTATTTGGTTTGGAGTTATGGGTTTGGAATAAGGAGTTCCTTCGACATGCTCCGAACTCCTTACCCCAAACTCCGAA
>JACQMX010000088.1 GCA_016203375.1 Candidatus Woesearchaeota archaeon
AAGAAAAAATTATCTATTTCTTCCCTTGCCGCTTGATTTTGCTTTGGTTTCGGCTCGTTCGCGAACTCGGTTTGCAGCACGTTCAGAGGCAGTATTGACCTCAACTTCAGCTTCTGCGTCTTCAGCTGCTGCTTCAGTTTCGGTCTCTGTCTCTGATTCTTCTCCAGCTCTTCTAGCTCTTGCTTCAGCTCGTGCTTCCGCTCTCGCTTCAGAACGCGCTTCTGCTCTTGCCTCTTCTGCAGGTGCCGCTTTTGCCTGCATACGCCCCTTCACGCGCGCCTCAACCCTTTGCTTCGCCTTTTCTTTTACTCTTCCCTCAAGTTCAGCAAGTTGTTCATCGTTGAGCTTTGCCTTGGCCTTAACCTTGATTTTTGTCTTGCTCTTCTTTGCTTCAAGCTTTACCTTTACTCTGGCTTGAGCTTCTAATGCACGGTCAAGCGCCTTGCTCACTACGGCAAACTGCTCTGGAGTGAGCTTGGCTTCAAGCTTCGCTTTCAATACTGCCCGGCGCTCTGCAAAAGACTGCTCTTGCGCTTCCACTTCAGTCTCGAGCTCAACGACATCGCTTAACTCTGCTTCTGGATCTTCTGCTTCCACATCAGCAACCGCCTCTGCGACGCCAGTTGTGGTTTCGTCTGCCGCTTGCTGAGCTTTCGCTGCAGCCTTAAACTTCTTCTGCGCCATCATAGCAAGCAGTTCAAGCTTGCGTTCACGCGCATGCTGCAAACCCTTTTTTGCTTTTGCAGCTTTGCCGAGGGTGATGGCAAGCTCAATGCGTTCAAGCGCACGCTCGAGGCCCCAAAGAATAGGCCTGTCTGGCGTCACACCAACTACTTCAACTTCTTCTTCAGTCAATACTTCCTCTACAGCAACCGTTTCGCCTTCTTCTGGAAGAGCTGCAAGTTCTGCTGTCACTTCAGCGGTGGGGGTAGCTGTCGCTTCAGCTTCAACAGCTGGAGTTGTTTCTTCTACCTCAGCTTCCGCGCCTGCTTCAGGGGCAGTTTCTTCGGCAGTACTTTCAGCTTCAGCCGTTGCCTCTGCAGTTTCCGCCTCTTCTGCGTCCGCTTCAACAGCCTCTTCAGCGCCTGTCTCGGCTTCTGCAGTGACTTCTGCTTCAGCACCTACTGTCACTTCTGATACCGGTGTTTCTACAGCCGTCTCGCTTTCAGCAGTAGTTTCTGCTGTAGCTTCCGCTTCTGTATCTTGGGCAAATGCTCCTGCTACAATACTGAGAAGCATGAGCATCGCCACAGCAAGAGATGCTAGTTTTTTCATGTATCTTACCTCCATTTTGTTTTTAGATCGGGCTAAGACCAATAACTAGCGATATGCCAAAATACTACTTAATTATTACCCAGAGAACTATGCTTCCTTATTGCTCTTCAGAACTTGATCGCGCTGGATATTGTTCCGTATTGTTCATTTGTTGTTCTCGCAGGAAAACAAGGTTTTTCTTGCCTCTTTTTTCCTTCATGATAACATTTCTGTCCTCTAACTCCTTGAGAAGGCCGGAAAGCTTCGCTTTAGAAAAGCTGGTTATAACGCGCAACGTGCCCTGCTCACAGCTTCCTTCACGCTGCTTGAGAATATTAACAACCTGCTCTTCATCTTCTTTCAAATATTTCTCAACGGGCAACGCGGTAAGTTCTCTTGTTTCTTTGGTTTTTTCTGGTACAGATGTTGCCGCATGTTGTTTTTCTTGTTTTTCGTAATTCCTTTTGGTTTTCTGATGTTTCCATAGCAAAACACTGATAACGCCTCCACCAATAAGTGTGATAAGAAGC
Organism: Candidatus Woesearchaeota archaeon; assembly: GCA_016203375.1. Taxonomy (GTDB): domain Archaea; phylum Nanobdellota; class Nanobdellia; order Woesearchaeales; family UBA12501; genus JACQMX01. Next base: position 1,785 of record JACQMX010000088.1, read on the forward strand.
GCAATCATCCATCCGATGCCGCTTGCATAGCTATAATCCACAAAGAAAGAGATATCATCACCTTTCTTAAGATCACGCTCTTTCCAAGTAAACATGAGCGATTGGCCATCCGTTGTTGCGATTGTTGGTTTTGGAAAAATTGAGCCGCTAGAAATACTCTCCCTAAGTGGCTGAGTAAGGACGGCCTGCTCAGGTAATATAACAGTAATGGCAGCTTTTGTTACATTCTCCGGCATGATGAACGTAGCGAGAAAATTAGTATTATCAACCAATTCATCAGAGAGATAATTAAATCTGACATTTAAAGCGTTATTCAGACGAATAAGAAGATTATTATCCTCGCGTTGGGGTTTGACGCGCTTGCCATCAAGGTAAAGGGAAAGCTTTGTCGCATCTGAGGGAAGAGGAAAAACAATAGTTCCAGTAGTTTTGTTTACAAAAGTGATCGTCGTATCCACAACGGCATTGCCAAAGGCAAGATGGATATCAGCAGTGTAATTGTCGATAGTTATGGCAGAACTGAAGCTGATTGATAATAACAATAGCCCCAATATCCCAAACAAAGCAATATGCCACTTCATTGAAAAAGACAAAATGGGACTGTATTTTTAAAATTAACTCGCGGAATAGATTTTTACTAGCGAGCATAAACTTTCTCTGCATCTAAATTTTTAGCGCGTCCGCTTCGTGGGCTCTACTGAACGTACCCCGCGAGCGCAGCCAACGTGGTTGTCGCAGTGATAGTCGGCGTCGACATCCTCGATGTCGTCTAAGCAGTCGAAGCCAAGCCCAACAAGCCGGACTTCAACATTATCATTACTTAGCTCGAAGCGTTCCAATGTTTCTGGCGTGAGCTGAAAGAAATATACTTGTGGGTGTCCTTTCTTTGCTAAAAAGCGTGCATAATTTTTACTTGTATCGCCAAGAATAGCTTTTATACCATCGTTTGCTACAAAAGGAGACTTACCCATTTGTGGTTTTGTTACAAGCTCGAGTGGACTTTGCTCGCCAACAGAGAATACTCGCTCATTTTTTGTTGCTCTATCGAGCAAGCTGCGAACATAGCCATCTCTTTTCGGCAATACCCATTTATTATGAGCTTTATGTGCTTTATAGCCTTCATCTGCTCGTGCAAGAACAATATTCCGTTTCGGATCAGCAACGTCATCAACCGCAGCATACCATTTATTGCCATCGCGGAAGTACGCAACAACAGTTCTCGTTGGCTGATACAAATTATCATCGTCCTGACCATCTGCTTCAATCCTAAACGCGGCAGCCTCCCGAGCGCTCTGCAAAACAGCATTCCTTTCCTTTGCGAACGCTACCGCAGCAGGCCAAGCCAAATATTCTTGAGAGCTGGCAGTAAAAACAATATCTTCAAAGCCTTTTCGCTCAATTTGGTATTCCGGTTGGGAAACGAGTTTAACTGCTATACAAACCACCCAATAGCTCAGAAATACTCCCTTTTTATAAAGTTTTAGAGGAAGCATTAAAAACCTCAAATGTATACATCCAATTATGCTCCACATCGACGGCTCTTACCATGAAGGCGGCGGCCAGATTGTGCGAACAGCGCTTGGCCTCTCTACACTCTTGCAGAAGCCATTCTCTGTCGATCGAATACGTCTCGGCAGGCCGCAGCCAGGACTGAAAAATCAGCATCTTCATTGTATTCTTGCACTAAAGGAATTATGCAACGCAGAGGCAATTGGCGCAAAGGTTGGCTCGACAACGCTTGAATACATTCCGCACAAAATAGCTGCAAAGAATGTGACTATTGACATTGGCACTGCCGGTTCTATCACGCTGCTCATGCAGGCGCTGTGGCTACCATTAATTTTTGGAAATAACAAAACAAAGAAAACAATCACAGTTATTGGTGGGACAGACACAGAATGGGCCATGCCGGCAAATTACCTGAATGAGATCTTTGTTCCGCAATTACAAAAATATGCGGAGATCAACGTGAAGCTGGAAAAGCGTGGCTATTATCCAAAAGGCGGTGGCAAGATGACATTTACCATAAAGCCAAAATTCTCGCTGGAGACCATAAAGGATGCTCCACAAATAATGCTCATGGAACAGGGAAAACTTCTCCAGATCAAAGGTGTCTCGCACGCGTCAACGGATCTTGAAGCCACGCAAGTCGCGGAGCGACAAGCGCAAGCAGCAGAGACAATACTGAAACGGTTTAACTGTCCCGTGCAAATCGCGAAGGAATACCAACAAACATTAAGCACTGGATCAGGCATTACCGTATGGGCTATCTTTGCCAACAATAAAGGTGAAGTCGACACGCTCAATCCAGTAAAGCTTGGCGCGGATTGCCTTGGGGAAAAAGGTGTGCGAGCTGAAGTTGTTGGCACAAATGCGGCAGAACGCCTTGTTGCTGAAATCCAAAGCAAGGCGGCATGTGACAGCCATCTTGCGGACAATCTCCTCCCCTTCATGGCGTTAACAGGAGGACGATTGCGCACGTCGAAGGTTACTGACCATGCAACGACGAACATGTACACAATTGAGAAGTTCTTGCCAGCGAGGTTTAGCATAGAAGGAAATGTTATTAGTTGCTTGAAGTATGATGAGGAAAAGATTTGAGGGAAATTATGGAAATGCTCATCCACATCCCCGTTAATTCCATGAAGCTCGAAGGCGCGCTTGTCATTCCAAAAGGCACAAAAGGTATTGTCATCTTCTCCCATGGCAGCGGGAGCAGCCGATTGAGTCCAAGAAATAATTA
>JACQMX010000090.1 GCA_016203375.1 Candidatus Woesearchaeota archaeon
CTTTTAAAGAGAAAAGCCTCCTGACGTATTTAAAGCTTTTTATCTTAAACTGTTTTTATAATGGTTTTATGCAGTTATAGCTAGTCAGGCGAAATAGTGATGTTGTTCATGTATTTCTCAATCCTATTTTTTCCTTTTACTACCTGGCTTCCTAGAGTGAGATTGATAAGAATTGGCGCTACATATGTATGATTCACATATTCAACTTGTATCTCGCGAGGAACATCTGGAGCGAGCGGCGCGAGCTGAATGGCATATTCTCGACCGTAAAGTTCTAATGGCAACCAGAAGGTACGATTGTAGCCATCATGGACTTTCAGCGCGAGATTGAATTCATTTTGCACTTTATAGATGATATCATTTGCGGCCCGTGCATTGCGTTGTTCGTGAAACGCGAGCATACGATCGCTCAATACATAAAAGAATACGACAAACATGATCATGAACATACCGATGAGGACAGCAAATTCCAGAGAGGATTGTGCGCGTTTAGGTAGCGCGACGGAATAAAACTTCATTGGCAGTGGCCTCCACAGAAATAACTTTTATGCCGGGGGTAAAGTCTGAAGTAGTCAGCAAAGAGATCATAGGAACATTGCCTGGAATAACGATTTCCTCATAATTCGCTTGATCCCCAAAATGGAAAACAAGAATGTCTTTCATCGTTCCACGAACAGTAACGTCAACGACGCCATCAGGCATGTTAAAGCGGATGGTCGTTTTTGATGGCTCACCAAGGTAATACATCTGCTCGGCAGTATTAACCATGGTACCACCAATCTTATACACCTTCGCGAGATTAACATCCCGCCGTAATGTGGATGTATAATCATAGAACATGTAAAGCATTGGGGTAAGGATCACAAAGGCAAGGCCAACAATGAGCAAATATTCCATTGCCGCTTGGCCCTTTCTGCCTTTTTCTATCACCATAACAGTAATCATAAGTTATAGCCTTATAAAGATTTGTTGTTACCCGTGAATGGCTTATCCATACAATTCAGGAAACTCGAGCAAAGAGTGTTCCTCGAGCAGAATAAAACGTGCTTACATCATCGCCAATGGTATAAGTAAAATTTAGCGAGAGTTTTTCTTTGCTTCCTACAGATAAAGTAAATGGGCAGCCAGGTGCGGCAAAATCAAAAGTAAGCTGTTCTGTTGCGCCATTTTCGATTTCCCGATTGCCTGATGGCTGACCCATGCAGGTTCCTAACGATGCGTGCGTTGCCTGCATCTGGTCAATTTCTATCTTCTTTCCAATACCATTGGTCACTTCCATCACAATACTTGTTGGATGAAGCAGGAAATCTCGACAACCAAAGCCTGGCGTCAACGCGCATTTCTCTGGCAGTATGTTGCTAATATCAAGAAAGCCAAAAGCGTAAAGCGCGGCGAAGATGCCAGCAATAGAAATCATGACCCAGCCATAGGTCATCATGAACTCTGTAGCAAACTGGCCTTTGCGAGAATATGGTTTCATGATGGCCTCCTTTTGAGACTAAAAAGTAGCTGACACTATTAATACTTTTCTACAAGAAATACTTTTCTACAAGAGCATTGCGTAATCCAGCGCTTGGCTCGCAGAAAAGACAAGAAATACGAAATATTCCTCATTCCGCCGGCCAACCACTTCTCGTGGTTATTGGCCGGCAACGTTCTTCTTTGGCTCTATTGCTTTAACCAAAAGAAGGGCGTTGTTCGCTCATTAGGCTTCAGAAGAGCTTGAGCGAACGGAATGATGAAGTGATTATTATTCACGCAAATAGTATGCTCGCAAAAGCAGGCATCAGCATCACTTTTCAATAATACGTACTAAAGAGAGAAAAAAAGAGAAGAAAAAGAAAGAATAAATGTTTAGCTTACTGTCGTGTACATATCACCCTGCATGGTGTGCTCTAAGCCTGTTGCGCCTAATCTATATTTCAGGGTGAGTTGCAAACGCTGTTTTGTGCCAGTGGAAGGAAGACCAGTACAAGTAGTCGTTAGTGTTGCTACGCCGCTTTGGGCAACAACAACAGGATAAACTACTAGTGGATCAACTGGACAATCGACGACAAGATCTGGACTTGCAGCTTTAAATTCAGTGACCTGTATTTCACCGGCCTGTCCATTAGTAACTATTATAGTGGCGACACCACCAGCAACTGAATAATCATCACAGCTTATACCCGGCGGCAATTGGCATCTGTCAGGCAAGAGTCTTCCTGGGCTGAGAACACCGAAGTAAGCGAGTGCTCCAATGACCACAAGAACGACAAGGATGGCCCAACCATAGGTCATCAAGAACTCCATAGCAGCTTGAGCTTTTCTTTCTCTCATTCGAATCAACCTCCTTTAATCAAAAGTGAATATTTTTGATCTTAACATCGCCAGATTTATAAATGTTTCGATTTATTTAAAAACATGTTTAAAGCGCATTAAAGCATGAAAAGAAGCATTAAAACCCCCCATTTCATAGCGAAAAGAGTTACACAAAGGTAAATACCTTGCTCAAAATAAATGTGAAGATTTCATAATTAACGATGGAGAGAACTAAAAAGACAGGGATCATCTTAATGCCTCCTTTTATATCACCTCGGCGGATAATAGACATAATCATGGCGGAAAAGAAAGCGATAATGCCAAGTGCGACTATGGAAAAGGCGCGGAAATCTCCTTTATTGAGTCCGGTAGCGGAAAATTTTATTGGAATAGCGGACGAGGCAGCCCCGCCAGCAGCCGCGCTTGCGCCGAGTTGTGACGCAAAATTTCCAACAATGTTGAGCAGTTGAAAGGAAAGCGCGAATAATCCAGGAGCGACTAAGATAACAATAAAAGAGATAAAGATGATGTACGACGTAACCGATGCCGCCATCTCCTTCTTTAACGTTTGCGTTTCCGTAATTGTCTCAATAACCTTATCGATAACATAAACGATTTGGCCGCCGCCCCGCATGCCTTCAATAATAAGATCAAAAGAGCGTCTGAGCATGGGTGAATCATATTTCTCCGTGAACTCACGAAGGGCGTCCTCAACATCGCCGCCGGTCATGACCTTTTTTGCCGCAATCTCAATTTCTACGGCAAGCACGCCGAATCTAGGCTTGATTGATGACCACAATGCGCGATCGAACGACATGCCTCCCTTCAAGTTGCTCGCCACAAATTGAAGATACTCTGGCAAGATTGTCTCTATCTCTTTCGTGCGTTTGTAAATGCGAAGATCAAGATAAAAATAGACGCCAAGCATACAAATGCCTGCTACGAGAAGAATGGAAACGGTAAGAAAGGCAAACGTGCCAAGGCCAAGGTAAAGAAGGCTGGTCAGAATGGTCATTGATTTTTTGGCGAGATATGGATATGCGTACAAAACGTATGGGGCAAAAGAAACAAACAAGCTTAAGAAGAAGAGAAATCCAAAGAGCCGATACGTGACTTCAGTAATGCCTGCTTTGAGAAGATAGGAACGCAATCGAGGCCGAACGCGCTCTGGCACAAATGCCTTACCAAATTCTTCAAGTTTGACGAATTGAATCCTCATGAGACAAACACGCTTACCTATTTGTTATCATTACAACTGCACCATTGGCCTGATGGTCTTAAACAAGGATATGAACAAAAACTGAAGGAAGGCCAGCATCACTGCCGCAAAAAGGAGATAGGTAAAGGTAATCTGGATATCGAGGAAGCTCGCGACTATGATGAACATGGTCATGCCAAGCGCGGGAACCACGACGCCGATGAGCATGTAAAACATGGCCAAGGAATTAAGCTTTTTGCCGTAATCCTTGATCTCGATGATCTGCTCGTCCATGATCTGCTTGAGAATGGCGCGAAGGGTGGTACCAACATCCGTTCCTGTTTTCAGGGAATTGTTAATCTGCCACAGAATGCGGCGAAATTTTTCTGAAGGCGAGTACTCAACCGCGTGATCAAGCGCTTTCTCTATAGGCGTGCCGAGCTTGATCTCATTGACGATTTCCGCGAAATACTTGCCGGCGATGCCTTTCGCCTTTGAGGCATCTTCAAGCGCGTTAAAGAATGGCTGCCCTGCCTCGATCTTGACCAGCAAGAACCTGCCAGCGAAGAGCACTTCTTTTTCTATCTCGCGCTGGCGTTTCCGAATCTGGACGTCTGGCGTATGCATCATAAACCAAAAGAAGGTTCCCCAAAATGCGGGAAAAAGCCAGAGAAGATGAAGTTTTGATCCTCCCAAGACATCTAAAGAGAAAAAGGCGAGCAGAGTACAGGTTACGGCGAGCATGAAGCTCCCTTTAAAGCATTTTTTGACAAAATCATCGGGCTTCACAGGCATGTGCGCCTTGAGAAGCTTATCTTTAATCAAGGGAAATTTTGTAACATATAAATGAAAGGTGTTGACCATGGACTTCACGCTTTTCCTTTTGTCTCTTCAGCATGGGCGCGTTTGATGACCGTGTGCAAGGCGTCAAGATTCTTCACGTCGATTTCGCCAATGTAATATTTCGCCATCACGAGGCCAATATCATGAACATTGTCAATATTATTCTTGACGAGCCATTTGACAACTTCTGTTTTTTCAGCGAGATCTTTATCAATTTCTTTATCCGAAAGCCCCGTATACAAGTTTAGAGTTTCTCGCGTGCGTTTCATCTCTCCTACTTTTTTCAAGACATCGTTATGCACATCAAGCTGCATGACAACGTTTGCATCGCCAGTGTCCGTGATCTCCGCTATTTGCAGCGTCCTGCGCCTGCCTGTCCTTCTGTTTCTATTCTGGACAAGAAGGAGGGAAAGCGCGCCAAGGACATTCTTCGGCAGATTGATTGGCGGGTTGGTCAGTCGGTCAATAGTCTCTTTCGCGTTATTCGCGTGGATGGTCGCGTAGACCGAATGGCCGGTATGCATGGCCTCAAAAAGAACTTCAGCCTCTCGTTGCCTTCTAATTTCTCCAACAATAATCCTGTCCGGACGCTGGCGCAAGCTATTAACAACGAGATCAAGCATGGTGATCTCGCCTTTCCCCTCAGGATTAGGAAGGCGAGTCGCCATGGGAACCCAATGCAAGGTATTCGGCAAGGTAATTTCCCGCGTATCCTCAATGGATATGATGCGCTGGTTTGGCGGGAAGAAATTCGCGATAACGTTGAGCGTCGAGGTTTTTCCAGAGCCTGTTCCTCCAGCGATAAGTATAGAAAGCTCGTTTTGCATGGCTAGCCAGAGGAACGCGGCTGCCTCAACATTCATCGTGTTGCTCTGGATAAGATTGGTAATCGTCCATGGCTTTTCCGCGAATTTTCTGATCGTGATCGTATTGCCTTTCGACGAGATGGGATAAAGCGTCGCGTTGACGCGATCTCCCGTGAGCAAGTGCGCGTCAAGCAAGGGATTGAGAAGGGTAATATCCTTGCCGACATCGCGGCCAATCATGGTGGAATAGTGCCTGATCTTCGCTTCATTTTCAAGAATGACATTCGTGCGCAACCAGCCATGCTTGCGGTGATACACCCACACCGGATCTTCCGCATTATTCACCACAATTTCTTCAAGGTTGGCATCACGCAAAAGAATCTCAATATCACCAAGGCCGAGGTTTTGGCGAATGATGTAGTTAATGAGCATATTCATGGTTTTTTCGTCGAGATTGGCGAAGTACTTGCTGATCAGGATTTTAATCTCTGCTTCAAACTTTTTCTTGATGATATCAACGCCTTCTTCAGAAGTGACTTCAAAAACGCCAAGTGCCACTTGGGAGATGAACTCCCGCCGTATCTTTTCAAGAATAATCTTTGTCGTTGGGCTGATGTTCGCAAGAGA
>JACQMX010000006.1 GCA_016203375.1 Candidatus Woesearchaeota archaeon
AATTCCCCCCGGAGGCTCTTTTACTCTCCCTCAAAGAACGTTTGTGCGTAGCAGGAGAAGCCCGCTTCTCGAAGCTTTTTACTCCCGCCAATATCAGGCAAATCTACAATAAACGCGAGCTCGACAATCTCGCCGCCAAGCTTTTTGACAAGTTTCGCCGTTGCTAAAGCTGTACCGCCGGTGGCAACAAGATCGTCAATAATAAGCACTTTCTGTCCTTTCAGGATGGCATCTTTGTGAATTTCGAGCGTGTCCGTACCGTATTCGAGCTGGTAGGTTTCTTGAATTGTTTCTGCAGGCAGCTTGCCTTTTTTCCTAACTGGCACAAAACCTTTTTCAAGCATATAGGCTAACGCGCCGCCCAAAATAAAACCTCGAGAATCGATGCCAACGATGACATCAATATCATGCTGCCTGTATCGTTTGGCGAAATTATCTATGCACAGCCGCAATCCAACAGGATCCTTGAGTAAGGTAGTAATATCTCGAAACATGATCCCTTTCTTTGGCCAATCAGGCACCGTCCGAATTCTTGATTTTATTGGTATATCATCCATAATATTCATCGTATTTTTGGTATAACCTGTAAGAGAAGCTTTTTCACCTTGTCGGCATTCTCCTTCATTCTTTCCATCACCATCTCAAATGTTACCGGTTCTTCGCCCTCCTTCCAACAATCATAATCTGTTGACATGGCGATCGATTGATAGGGAATGCCTGCCTCGTTTGCGAGGAATATTTCCGGGCATGTCGACATATTGATGATGTCCGCGCCCAATGCACGAAACATGAAGCTTTCCGCCTTTGTCGAAAAGCGTGGGCCTTCTATCGTGATTATGGTAACGTCAGTATTGTATGAAAAACCAAGATCCTTGCATGCATCACAGAGCAGAGATCGAAGTTTCTTGCTAAACGGCTCCGCCATCGGCGTATGCACGACGGTATCCGTAAAGAAGGTCATCTGTCGTTGCTTGGTGAGATCAATAACCTGGCTAGGAAAAACAAGGTTGCCCGGTTTGATCTCCTCACACAATGAGCCAACCGCAGTTGCTGCGAGTATATGCGTGCAGCCTTCATCCTTTAATGCTTGGATATTTGCTGTATAATTCACCTTGCTTGGCGGAATGCTGTGACCTTTTCCATGCCGTGCGAGAATAACCACATCCACCCCCTGAATCTTGCCGCAGGTGAGCGTTGATGATGTTTTTCCATATCTTGTCTGCGCGTTTTTCTCAACCGCTTCCCGCAGGAGCTCTGGGTCGTCAAGTCCAGAGCCGCCTATGATGCCAATTTTGACCATTTTCCACCTTATTCTGCAAGAATCATGCAGAATTAATAAATTTTATCACACAAACCAGTTTCCTTTGTTGTGAACTAAGTATTCAGCCAAATTAAAGCGTTCTATATGTGGAAAGTCCGTAAAGGTTTGCACTTCTACCACTCTTCCTTGTGTTTCATCACCATCAAACATCATGTCCACCCCCATAAACTGTGAATGCATGGCATGCGCAGCTTTTACTCCTTGGGTGACGAGCACCTCAAGATACGGCTGCGGCAAGTTCGTCATTGGATGATGCCTTACCTCTGCGCCTTGGGAGAAATTCGTGACGACTTTTTCATGATCATTTATCCGCACAAACATATGCGGGGCTTCTTTTCCAACGACATACGCCCGTGCATCAAACTTTTTGCCGTGAAATAGATCTGGCGCGAGCACTTCACGCTCGACAATAACCTCGTTCTCCATAAGCTGTTTTACCAATGCTTGTCTTCCCGTAATGTCTGTAAATGGCCAGCGATCATAAACGCCATAATTTGCCAATAGATTACCATCAATGCGATAATTGGTACGCCACTGGCCGTCGCGCAGGAGCGTGATGCCCTTTCCTTCAGCACCATACCTGCATTTAATAAAAATGCCACGTTCCGGTGTTATTTGTTCTAGAACGTCCTGCAAGCAATGGTAATGAATCCGTTCTGTTGTCGGTACACCAGAACGCTGAAGCTGCTCTATGGTTTCTATTTTATCCCTATCTAATGCGGCATATTCAGGCGGAATGACAAAATGCACTTCCCTTCCAAGAAAATGATGCGTAATTTCATCACGGATATTCAAGAAAAAATTTTTGAGCAAGCGATATGCATGAGCGGACGTTCCATACAATCCTGTATCTTTAGGCGTCTCGCAATTCGCATTCCAAAATGTGTATGGAAAGAAGAACATGATATTGATCCTTTCTCCTTTGAAATCGTGCAGTGTGCTGATCTTGTGATAATCATATCGTTGCACGGCAAAGCCTGCACGCTGTGCGTGCTCAAAAAGACGTTGCGGGTTTCTATCAGAATAAGGAGTATCTCCCTTCCCGAGGATTAAGAGATTGGTCACTATCATTCACGCTTTGCGTGTTTTGTTTCTGGAAATACCAAGTCAACAAGAGCTCCAGCTGCATCCCGGGATTTTCCTATATAAGGATAATGAAGCGGCCATATGCCTGGCATATTGTTCATCTCAAGAATTGCATATTTGTGCGGTTCTTGTGTGATATCCTCAGTCATAAGATCTATGCCAGCGTACGTCATACCGGGAATTGCTGCAAGTGCTCGCCGAGCAATGTCTATCACAGCTGGATGCGCATCGTCAGTCATGTCTATCCCTTCTCCTCCCGTGCTTATGTTGGAATTGTTCCGTAAGTACACACGTTCATTCGCTTGAGGGATATGGTCTAAGGTAAGTTTTTGCTGTGCGAGATAACGCAAAACAACATCATCCACCTCAATTTTTATAAATGGATAGGTTAAGGGTTTTTCTGATTTTGGATGCCTTCCAATATTTTTCTCTTTGATCAATTCTGCTATCGTCTGGATGCCATCGCCTAGAACATTGGCTGGCCGTCGCATAAGTACTGTAACATAATTATCAATGGTTGCAAAAACTCTATACTCATTTCCAAATACCTGCTCTTCTACAGCAAGGCTCTTATACTTTTTTCCTACCTCCCTTACCACTTGGGGAATATCCTGTTTTGCCACATCGCAATACACCCCTTTCCCTTCACTTCCCATATCTGGTTTGATTACTATTGGACGTTGTAACGCATCCGCATAAGCAAGTATTTTTTCTAATTCTTCAGTCTGAAAACGCTTTCCTTCCGGAACAGAGATTCCTGCTCGTCGAAGAAATGCCTTCGTATCCGTCTTGCTAACGGATATTTTTTGTGCAATGTACGATAAAGAAGTGTTATCCGATATGTAGAATAATTGCCTTTTGTCATTGAAAGAGAGCTCAAGATATTTGCCTAATACAAACCCTGCATGTATTCCTCTTTTCAAGGCGGCGTCTATAATGAGGCAGGTTGTTAATTCAATGCCTTTGAAATTGAAATCTGTTCTTGTTTGAAAACCAAGTTCCCATGTGTTGTGTTCTTCTTCCATAATTTCCCTCACTATTTTGCCTTACTCAATCCTGCTTCCCGTTGGCGCTTCAGGCTTATATTGCTTCCAGTCGCATTTCTGTGGATCAAGAATTGCTCGGCTAATCGCTCTGCCTAATTCTCCTTTTTCCCTTATTCCCCTAAGTCCGCCATTATTGGCGATTGTTAACGCAAGTGGTAATACTTGTTCGCTATAGATACGACCTGATGTTTTTGGAACAAGGCCAGGATAGCCATATATACTAATATGGACTCTGCCTTCTTCTAGGTAGAAAGGATTAGCGTATGTTGTTGGGTGCACGGTTTCGATAGGATTTGGAAAATCCACTGAAAGATCCAGCACAATGAATCCTGGAGTGGTATTCTGTATATTTTCCCTTGTTACCACATATTCTTTTTTCGCTCGCGCGCTTTCCGGCCATGCAAGCCCATTGATGAGTATATCCGCATCTTTCAAATATTCAGAAATAAATTTGAATTCCGATCGTCTGATGATCTTGTATTGGATTCCAAGCTTGGCGCATGCCTTTATTGCGCCGCTCGCAACATTGCCGTACCCTAAAATGACTGCTTTCATATCTTCAGGCATTTTTTGGCTGTGGCGCAAGGCGTAATAGACACCAACTTCTCCAGTGACATCTGTTTGATCAATAAGTCGTTTTTGCTTTCCATCACGAATGCGTTCCATTTCCACAACAACAAGATTTTGAAGACCAGCATAATAGATGTGCACTGGATTTTGTTCGCTATGGAACATGCTAAATAAAATCGCGTCGTGCATGAGAGAAAATTCTTGGGGCGATGGCGCTTTCAATTTGACGATCATTTCTGCTAAGCCATATAACTCTTGATCATCAGCAATGATCTTTGCCCCAGCAGCAACGTATTCATTGTCTGCAATATCCAGCTCACTTGCAGCACCCAATTGAACAAACACATCATGTCCCGCATCTACTAATGATTTTGCTGCAGAAGGAAGTACCATCACTCGTTTCTCTAGCGGATAGGTTTCTCTAGGAACGCAAATGCGCATTGTCAACACAACCCCTAACGTTATTACCGGATAGTGAGGGGTTATATGGTTCAAAGTTTATAAAGTTTTGCCGTACACAAACTATTTATACCCCGTTTTTGTCATTCTATAATATGAGCGATCTTCAGAAAAACTATCTTGAATTGCAGAAGAAATATGCCTTACCTTCCTTTGAGGAACTTCATCGAAGCTTTGAGCTTTCGAGTATTGATGCTGCGGGAAACATTCTTCGTGAAATTTGTAAGAAGATGGATAGCAAGTTTGATGAGATTATAAATCTCCTTCAGGGTATACTTCAACCAGAAACAACGATTCGTGATCTTCATGAATGCCGCGTTTTTACGGAAAAGAATAAAACACAAGCCTTTTCCTTATACCGCAAACTGATGGCTCTTCGCCGCGAGGCTTCTCTCCTCTCTCTGGATAGCGAAGAGAAGAAAGAAGCTGCTTATATCAATGCTTCATTTGTCGAATGGCAAGGCATGAAGCAACAATTACAAGACATAGTAATAAAAATTCGTGATTCATGGAAAAAAGAAATAAGCGTGAAAGAAGAGCTTGGTTATCTCGGGTGATTGCATGAAACTGGTCATGTTTGGGCCTCCTGGAGCGGGCAAGGGAACACAGGCAAAGATGCTCGTTGAGCATTACAAGATTCCACAGATTTCTACTGGGGATTTATTTCGAGAAAACCTGAGCAGGCAAACATCGCTTGGCTTGAAGGCCAAGGCATATATGGACAAAGGTGAGCTTGTGCCAGATGACGTTACCATAGCCATGATCAAGGAACGCATTGCACAGCCTGACTGCAAAAAAGGATTTATTCTAGACGGCTTCCCACGCACACTTCCACAGGCGAAAGAGCTTGATAAATTGATGAAGATCGATAAAGTTGTTAATGTGACAAGCAAAGATGAGACGATCATTAAGCGGTTATCAAGCAGGTGGCTCTGCAGGAAATGCGGTGCTATCTTTGGCATTGATATACCACCTAAGAAAAAAGGCATTTGCGATAAATGCGGCGGCGAGCTCTATCAGCGTGATGATGATAAGCCAGAAGCGGTTAAAAACCGGCTGAAGGTGTATTATGAGAATACGCATCCCTTAATTGAGTATTACGAAAAAAAGAAATTGCTGTTTACAGTTGATGGCGAACAGCCGATTGATGTGGTGTTTGAGAAGATTAAGATGGCAATTGAGAAATAATTAGGGAACGGTTCCGTTACATACATTTAGTTGGGTAGGACGCTAGCGCAAAGTATTTCTAGCTTCTTTGTGTATTGCCACAATGACCGCCTATCTCGATGCTGGATATAGAAATAATACTTTCCCTCAAAATCAGGCCTATGAAAATCTGATACTGCTTCTGGTGTTGGATAACTCCTAAAATAATCTAATGGCCGTTGTGCGCCCGGCAGAATAACTTCGCTGCCAAGAAATCCTACTGGTGCTGCAACTCCAATATTTGTTTTTGCATATCGTGGAGGCAAAACTTTCGGATAAACATGGCCTGTGCTTTGTACATCAAAGCCTTCTTTATGCAGTTTATGGTATAATCGAAGCGCCTGTGAAAAGGTAAGATCAATTTTAATGCGTTCTTCAAGTGATCGAGAAGAAGAATTTTTGCTTTTATTTTTCATATGTTCGAATAAAAGAAAGGATTATATAAATTTATTCTACCATCATACGCTTAATAACTAGCGTTGCATAACTTCCTTTCTGCAGAAAAAAACTGACTTTGCACTTCTTCTTGCCAGTATTTAAGTCATCATCTTCAAGTTTTTCAATCTTAAGGTTCTGTACATTGACAACTAACGCGCGTGTATCGCCTTCCGCACTAAGATCTGGGAAGGCGCGTACGACGAAGCTTCGCTCGGTTAATCCATCATGCTTTAACAAACGTTTGTAGATAGTTTCGATCTCTTTATTTGGGTACGCTACCCCAAAGCCAACTAATGGAAATGCCATGTTTTCTGGTTGTTTTTTTGGACAAGCAAGCTTTCCATGCGCGTATGACAAATAGATGAGTTCTTCTGGTGAATACTTACATTGTAAGTATTCATTAACTGCTTGATTAAAAAGCAAACTCTGGTACGCATGAATGTATAACTGCAGTGTCTTGAATGGCAACGTGCTTAATGCGCCAACAAAATCCTTTGGCTCTTCCTCAAGATGCTGTTGCACGCTCTTTTCGTTTATGAGCGTACTGGCTTCCTCAAACTTGCCTTGTATCATCGCTTTGCCAATCGCAGCATTGCTGGTCGAGAAGCGCTGATCGTCAAAATAATTGGTGATGAAACCAACTTTTTGCGGTGCATGATCAAGATTGCGGATAACAATCTCAAAATGATTGCCTTTCAAATCACCTAAGCTTATGGGTACTTTTCCATAGCCAAGAAAAGTCAGTTTCAAATCATCACGTTTGAACTTTTCTGCTAGTGAAGCATTGCCATTTTTTATTGAGATAACTTGTTCAGTTATCGCTTCTTTATCCTTCGAGCCGGCAAAACCAATATCTTTTTGTGGCATATGCAAGAATTCTGCGAGATGCTCAATGGCACGCAAGGTAGTATACTCTTTTTTCCAAAGTTTGAAATAGGCATAATGTCCTTCCTTGCTTGGTTTGACAATGCTCTCTTCAATAACGACAAAATCCCCAGGAATCTGCTTTATGGTGTACATGCACTATCATCGCCATAAACTTATTAAATAATTTGCCTTTCAGCGTGCCTATGGACCCGTAGCCTAGCCTGGATAAGGTACCACCCTCCTAAGGTGG
>JACQMX010000093.1 GCA_016203375.1 Candidatus Woesearchaeota archaeon
GTTATAATGGATAAATAGCTCCGTGAAAAAAGAAGGTCAAACTCTTCCTTAATGCTTGGCCAAGCGCTTTTGTTTTTCCCAATCGAAAAAAGTTGACGCTTTGTTTTTCCATCAAGCGCGCGCCATGCTTCAGATAATTTCTTCGCTTTCCGTCTTCCCTGTTGTAACACTTCCTTGTCAAGGTAATGATAAATGAGATTGTTAAATTGTAAAAGCAATCGTCCTCCATTTTTTGATAGTCGATCCAGAAGTACGATGATTGGCACAAATTTTCTGTCCACTTCCAATTTTTTTCTTACTATTTCTGCTTTATAGAGCTCAATGCAATTTTTCTGTACATCCCATTTTACCCGATGTACATAATCAACAAATAAAATACCCTGTTTAGTTGTCATACTCAATTGTTTTTGTTTTGCAAGAGCAAAAATCCTTTTTAGGCGTTCATTGATGCCTAATCCTATTTGGAGCGCAAGACGAAAGAGCCAAAAATGGGCACGCGGTAACCACCTTCTTCTTTGTTGCGAAAGAATATCTCGCTCAAACTCGTTGATAGAGCGAAATGGCGGCGGAATGTTGGTTTCTTGTACCATTGTGTAAAGAAGCCACCACAACGGAATACCTTCTATCGCGAATATGTCATCAAACCGTTGTCCCTTGCGAATTTCTCGCTTTGACCAGTCTTCCCAAAACTGTTGAAGCACTGGGTTTGCTGGCGGTGGCGATAGTGCCGGTCGCATGTTGTTGTGAGGCTGTTTGTGCTATATAAAGCTTTGGCGCTTCTCTTCCGTATTCGACCTTCTCTCGCGATTTTATGCGGATCCTACCCATAACATTTAAAAATCGAACCACTTTCAACGCAGGAGTATATCAAAATATCTTTCCAAAGATCCGAGGGGGATTTAATGCGTCCAGAAAAAATATGCGTACTAGGCATGGGGTTTGTCGGCTTGACACTTAGTGCTGTGCTGGCTGACAAGAAGTTTCTTGTGACTGGTGTGGAAGTAAACAAACACATTGCGGCGCAATTGCAACGCGGTGAGCCACACTTTCACGAGAAAGGCTTAGATGTATTGCTCAAAAAGCATATCGGAAAGACATTGTTCATAGCAACAGAAGTGCCCAAAGAGCAGTATGATGTGTATGTCATCGCTGTTGGCACGCCGATAGACAAGCAAACAAAGAAGCCAATGCTTGATTATGTTATCAATTCTGCGATGAGCATAAAGGATGTGCTGACGGATGGATGTCTTGTTATCCTTCGAAGTACCGTACCAGTAGGTGTGACAAGAAGCGTGGTGAAACCTATTCTCGATCAGTCTGGAAAGAAATATCACCTTGCCTTCTGTCCTGAACGAACGGCAGAAGGACGAGCGATTGTTGAATTGCGAGAACTCCCGCAAATCATTGGCGGCCTGACAACAGAATGTGTCGATAAGGCCATGGACCTCTTTCGCGTTCTTACTCCAGCGACTGTTGAAGTTTCGTCTCTCGAAGCAGCAGAAATGGTGAAGCATATCAACAATGCCTACCGGGATCTTACCTTTGCGTTCGCCAATGAAATGGCGCTTGTTTGCGAGAAGGTTGGCTTAAATGCTCTTGACGTCATCAAGGCAGCAAATTGCGGCTATGGTCGGTCAAATGTTCCTGTCCCTGGTTTTGTAGGTGGGGCATGTCTCGAAAAGGATCCGCATATCCTCATGGATTTTTCCGCGGCGCATGGCTATACTCCTATGCTTGTGAAGAGCAGTAGGCATATCAACGAGACATTGCCTTCCCATATTGTGCAGAAGGCTCTGTCGAAGTTGCATGCTGTTGGCAAAGACATGAGATACGCGAAAGTCTTTGTTTCTGGCTTCGCATTTAAGGGTCAGCCTGAAACCGATGATGTTCGTGATTCTTCAACATTGCGCTTGCTTGATGCCTTGCGTGCTGCCGGCGTAACAACGATTTATGGCCATGACTTTGTTGTGTCGCCAATGGTTATTAAGAATCTTCATGTCATTCCATGCTCGCTTGAAGAAGGTTTTGATGGCGCTGACTGCGTCTTTATCGCAAATAACCACAAATCATATTATGATCTCAATATCGAAAAGTATCTTGTGATGATGCGAAAGCCAGCCGTCTTCATGGATTGCTGGCAGATTTTTGATCGAGAATTCTGCACGGTTCCAGGCATCAATTGGGGAGGGATAGGATTTGACTGATGTCTCTGTCATCATTCTTAACTGGAACAAGCCGAGCCTAACCATTGCTTGTGTGCGCTCTGTTCTTAAGCAAAAATATCCCTCATTCAATATCATTCTTGTGGACAATGGTTCAACCGATGACTCCGTGGCGCAATTTCGAAAGGCATTCTCTTCCAATAAGCGTATCCGTATCGTTGTGAATAACACGAATGAAGGATACGCCGGCGGCAACAATGTTGGTGTTCAGCACGCAGATGGCAACTATGTTGTCATCTTGAACAATGATACCCTTGTTCAGCCAGGCTGGCTCGCTGAACTCGTCAAAGCGCTAGAGGCTGATCCCTCGCACGCAGCAGCAGAATCATGGGTGCTTGAAGGCGATAAAGTACACATTCCGTTGCGCGATCGCTTTTGGACTATGGGTTTAGGAGGGTATGCTGTTCTTTGCCGTGGAAAGCGAGAGCCGTACCCAAAGACATTTTACCCCAGCGGCTGTTCCTTTATCTTCCGACGCAATCTTGCCTCTCGGCCATTTGATCCTGATTACTTCATTTATGCAGAAGATACGTATCTCGGCTGGTTGCTTCGCCTTCGCGGTTACCATATTGTTACCAACAAAAAATCGATTGTGGAACACCAGCTTGGCACGGTCAAGCGCTCCAATCCAAAGATTATGCATCGCTTTACCTTTCTTGGAGAAAGAAATAAACTCACGAATTTCCTTATCTTTCCAACCAGCTGGACGCTTCTTCGCTTATTGCCTATACTATTTTTGAACATTATGTGCATCAATATTATTATGCCAAAAAAAATTCTTTGGCGCCTTCAAGCTTATGGGTGGTTGTTGGCACATCCTGGTTGGGTTTATCGGAAGCGACGGTCTGTTCAACAGCAGCGGCA
>JACQMX010000091.1 GCA_016203375.1 Candidatus Woesearchaeota archaeon
AACGCAAACTCGCCGCTCGGAGCTATCCCCAACCTAAAGGTTGGGGGTTTTACGCTCCTCGCACTGATAGGCGAGTTTGCGGAATCAAAAACCTAGGCTTGAATGTTGATAGGACTGTACAAGCCTCGGTTTTTGGTATTTTCAGAGCATAATCCAGCTTGAAAATTGGAACATGCTCTGAAAATGATTCAAAAATTGCGCACTAAAGTGCTGGGTATTAAACCCTGCGCAATTTTTCAATAAATGAACTTCTCAATAACACTATTTTGCAAAACATTAATATGTTATTTTCAAAAGTTTTTAGAACTCTTCCACATCCTCAAGCCCTTTCAGCTTGCCTTCACGCTTGAGGTAATCTACTTGCGATCGTCTGTATTTGTAGGTGATGTCTCCCTTATCCTTGTCGTATTCCCAAGGCTCAACAATGACAACATCGCCTTCGCGAACCCACAGCTTTCGCTTCAGCCTGCCTGGAATTCTGGTAATGCGCGTCTTGCCATCAAGGCATCGCACAGACATCCTGCTGCCGCCAAGGCGCTGCTCGACAATGCCAAAGACTTCAGGCGGACGAGGAAGTTTCATCCTGCGGATTTCTTCCTCTTCCTGTTGTTGCCGCTCTTGTTCTACTTTCTTGATGCCCATTGGCTGTGCAAAGAAAGAGTCTGTTTATAAAGGTATCGACGGGAACAAGAAGTATTAAGAATTATTTCTTCTCTGCAACTTCTCGCTGCAGCGCCTTCACCAATTCATCTACTTTTTTTTCACCAACAACCTCATTATTCCTTGTTCTTACTGTTACTGTTTTGTTTTTGATCTCCTGATCTCCCACTACAAGAATATAATTCACCTGTTCTAGCTGCGCCTCGCGAACCTTTTTTGGAATGCTTTCTGAACGGTCATCAATCGCAACACGCAAGCCTGCATCAAAGAATTGCTTGCATACTTGTTCAGCATAATCTTTATGTCGATCAGCGACCGTAAGAATCTTCACGTGTACCGGGCTCAGCCAAAGCGGGAACTTGCCAGCGTAATGCTCCACCATAACTCCCAAGAATCGCTCCAATGAGCCGAGAATGGCGCGATGAATCATGACAACGGCATGCCGTTTGCCATCAGCACCTTCATACTCTGCGCCAAAGCGCAAGGGCATCTGGAAATCAAGTTGGATAGTGGCAAGCTGCCAATCTCTTCCAAGAGCATCTTTCACATCAAAATCTATTTTTGGTCCATAGAATGCGCCCTCGCCTTTCTTGATCTCGTATGGCAGTTTCGTTTTTTTCAGCGAATCTTCAAGCGCCTTTTCCGCTTTATCCCAGACTTTTGAATCGCCCATGAATTCTTGCGGCCTCGTGCTGAGTTTGGCATGAAACGTAAAACTGAAAACATCGATGTACACATAGCGGATAAAATCAAGCAGTTTTTCAATTTCCGCATTGATCTGTTCTGGCGTGCAAAAAACATGCGCGTCATCTTGCGACATCTTTCGCACGCGCGTCATGCCGCCAAGCACGCCCCGAAGTTCGTTGCGGTGTAAGAAGCAAAAATCTGCTAGACGCAATGGAAGGTCACGGTAACTTCGTAGTTGAGATTTGTAGATAAGCACATGGCTTGGACAATTCATTGGCTTGAGCGAGAATTCTTCCTCCTCAACATTAAACACGAACATATCTTGCTTGAAGTGCGACCAGTGGCCAGAAGTTTCCCACAGCGCCTTGTTGAAAAGTTGCGGCGTGATAACTTCCTGATAACCGCGTTTTCTATACTCTTCGCGAAGGAAGGAAAGAAGTTCATTATAGATAATGGTCCCTTTCGGCAAAAGAATGGGCGAGCCAGGACTCCATTCGTGAAACATGAACAGCTCAAGCTCTTTGCCCAGCTTGCGATGGTCACGCTTTTCTGCTTCTTCAAGACGCTGGAGATGCTCGGTAAGAAACTTTTTTTCAGGAAAGCTGATGACATAGATGCGTTGAAGCTGCTTGTATTTCTGGTCGCCACGCCAGTACGCGCCAGCGAGTTTTGTCAGCTTGACTGCCTTAATCAAGCTAGTGTTTGGAATGTGCGGACCGCGACAAAGATCGAGGAAATCACCCTGTTTGTATGCGGTGATTTCTTCCTTGCCCACTTCACCAGTATCCTTTGACTTGATGATCTCAACTTTGTATTTGTTATCTTTGAACAGCTCTACCGCTTGTTTTTCGGTAAGCATCATGCGTTGAATTGGCAGCTTACGGGAAGCGATCTCCTCCATTTTTTTCTCGATTTTTTCCAGATCTTGTGGCGTAAATGGATCATGGTCAAAATCATAATAGAAACCTTCTTCTGTCACTGGACCGATGGTTGGTTTTGCATAGGGGAATAGTTCATGGACAGCGTGCGCGAGCAGATGCGCGCTAGAATGACGGAAGATATCAATGCCCTCTTTGTCTTTCCAAGTAAGAATGCGTATGCTGCAGCTTTTGGTGATAGAAGTAGAGAGATCAATGAGTTTATCATCCACTTTTGCCGCGAACGCGTTTCTTGCAAGGCCTTCAGCGATTGATTTCGCAATCTCCATGGCAGTAATGCCAGAGTCGAATTGCTTCTTGGAGCCATCGGGGAAGGTTATTGTAACTTTCATATTAAAGCAGGAGGATAACTCCTTTAAGAAGTTTTCGAACGATTTGTAGGAAGTGATCCTTATCCAATGAGGATCGCTCCATCTAAATTATGGTAACAAGCAGAAAAGCGTTGGCGTCGATTATGTCTCCGCAGCGCTTCGGCGCCGGAATGAAGAAATTTTTAAATTTTTTGTAGAAATGAAAAAATAGTAAGAAAAGAA
>JACQMX010000098.1 GCA_016203375.1 Candidatus Woesearchaeota archaeon
ATGATGTCGCCTTTGTTAAAACCATTTTTGAATGAAAAGGTTTTGAATTCCTCTTCGGTAATGTTGTTTGCTTCATACCATGATGCTTGCTGATTCCACCATGTTTCAAAGGAACCATCATGCTCCATGCTACTTGATATCACGGCCACGATAGGAAATTTGGTTCCAAGCAAGAAACCTAAGCCAGGATAAATAACAAATTTAATCAAGACAAAGGCAAGGATAACATTAACAATCCAGCTTGCCCATGAATCCTCCTCCCAGATAAAATACCAAACACGCCTCGCTACTTTCTTGAACTCGTGTCTATTCATAAGAGGAAGCGTTCCTATCATGTTTATAAATCTTTGGTTGCTTATCGACGGCAAAGGAGGCAAACCTATTTAAATACGCTTCTCCCCAATTTCCCCATGAAGTTTTGTCCACGTTGTGGAAAAAAGAATATCAAAGGAGATTATTGTAGCGCATGCACCCTTATTGTCAATCCATTGCCAAAGGATTGGAAGCATCTTGAAATGACCTTCTGCTCTCGTTGCAGCGCGACGTTACTCAAAAATAAATGGCAACCAAGCAAGCAACCAGGCAAAGATCTTGAGACAAGCATTCGTACGCAATTTATCAAGCGTCTCAAGCTAAACCATGACGTGCGCGTTACGCCAATTCTGGATGCACTTAAAACAGGACCGGGAATCAGCCAAGAGATAGAAATTGAAGTGAAAGCGCCACGACATGGCCTGTATGGCATCCCGGCAACAATCACGTTTACTATCTGCCCGAAATGCAGCAAGCATGGCACGGAATACTTCGAAGGCGCCCTCCAATTGCGCAGCGCCCATGAAAAGGAGATTAGGCAAGACATACTCGACGCGGTGCGCAATGAAATAGCAAAGCATGCAGAGCGTGGTGTGCATTGCACGAAAGAAGATCGCGTGGGGAATGGAATAGATTTTCAGATCACGTCGCAAAAGCATGTGCAAACCATTGGTAGAAAACTTCATGAAATGTTTGGTGGCACGTTGAAGATTAACTCGCGAATTTTTACCCGCAATCGGCAAACAAGCAAGGATGTTTATCGGGTAAATGTCTTCCTTGAACTTCCGAAATTCGTAAAAGGCGATGTCGTGCAAATAGATGATAAGATAATCCTCGTTACGAAGGTAGGAAAGAAGATCATTGGTGATGATCTCATCCACAACAAAGGGGTAACGGTAGATTATCAACAAAAAATGGTTGAGGTGCTTCCGGTCAGGAAAGCAACCATTTCTCAAGTTTATCCGCATCTGGAAGTTCTTGAACCAGAAAGTTATCAGCCCGTTCATCTAGAGAACCCACCAAAACGACATCTTCAAGTGGGAGATAAAGTAAAAATCATTGAATACAAAGGGCAGTATTGGGTTATAGAGTAATTCTAAGCCACCACAAGCTATATAAACCCCTTCCAAATTCAAAGCGTTATGGGGAGTAAATCTCGTGGATTAAACGCAGGCGGACGCCTTAAACAGAGGCGAGCCGAGATGCGATGGAATAACAAGTGGTTTGTCAAGAAAACCCTTGGCTTAAAGCAGAAGGCAGACCCACTTGAAGGATCCTCACAAGCCCGTGGCATCATTCTTGAAAAGGTTCAAATTGAAGCAAAACAGCCAAACTCTGCCATGCGAAAATGTGTGCGCGTGCAGCTCATCAAAAATGGCAGGCAAGTTACCGCCTTCGCGCCTGGCGATGGAGCAATCAAGATGATGGACGAGCACGATGAAGTTGTCGTGGAATGTATTGGTGGCAAGAACCATGGCAAAACAAAGGGCGATCTTTCCGGCATCCGATGGCAGGTCATTAAAATAAATGACCAGAGCCTCGACGCATTGCTCAAAGGAAAAATAGAGAAGGCGCGTAAGTAAAGCAAATAGAGTCTAAACGACACCGTAACCTTTATATACAACTTCACCCTACAACATTCAAGAGCTTCTTAGAACGTTTCTAAGGTGTCCAATTACATGGAAGATAACCTCACGAGAACAGGAACAACAACCGTTGGCATTAAATGCAAAGATGGCGTTATTCTTGCCGCGGATAAACGCGCTACTGCTGGCCACATGATCGTGGACAAGCGCGCGGAAAAAATCCATCAATTAGACAGCCATATTGCGATCACGATAGCGGGCCTTGTTTCAGACGCGCAGTTCCTCACCAAGCTTGCCCGCGCGGAGATCCAGTTGAAAAAAGTCCGCACGCATGCGCCAGTAACCATAAAGGAAGCTGCCAACTTGCTCGCAAATCTTTCCTACGCGAATATTCGCAAGCTTACCATGGTACCAGGCATTGTTGGCTTCTTGGTAGGCGGCGTTGATGCTGAAGGCGGCCATCTGTACAACATCGGTGTTGATGGCAGCATAACTGAAGAAGAAGACTACACGTCAGATGGTTCCGGTAGCGTCTTCGCATATGGCGTTTTTGAAACATTATACCGAAAGGACATGCCAATTGAAGAAGGCATGAAACTAGCCATGAAAGCGATTAACGCGGCCTTGCAACGCGATTCCGCATCTGGCAATGGCATTGATATCATAACGATCACGAAAGATGGTGTGAAGCGAGTATTAAGCAAAAAACTTGAAGTTAAGGTCGAGTAAGTAAAGCACTTCTCATCAGATTTCACTATTTCCAAAAAAAGGCATAATATACATTTAAAGCATAATATAACATTTTAACAACAAAAAAAACTTTCTGAAAACATTAGGTGTACATATGGGAGACATCATTAAAGAAATAATGCAGGACCTTCCTGCGGACAAAATATCCGACGCTGGCTTTGAAGGAGCCAACATCATGTTCTACACAAAGGATAAAGACTTCTTCCTTAACAACGATGGCATTGTCCGTACCGTGGTCAACAAATTCAAGAAACGCATCGAGTTGCGTCCTGATCCAAGCATCTGCATGGATATTGAGAAAGCCCGCGCCATCATTGAAAAGCTTGTCCCGCAAGAAGCAGGTGTTGGGGATATTATTTTTGATCCACCACGGAGTCAAGTGATCATTGAAACAGAAAAGCCTGGCCTCGCCATTGGCAAGCAGGGAAGCCTACTTCGGGAAATCCGAGAAAAGACATTTTGGGTGCCATTGATCAGGCGAACGCCAGCCATCAAATCAAACATCATCGAGAATATCCATGCTGTTTTGTACCAAAACGCTGAAGAGCGCAAGAAATTCCTGAACAAGGTCGGCCATCGCGTCTATGACGGCTGGATCCGCGGCAAGAAG
>JACQMX010000094.1 GCA_016203375.1 Candidatus Woesearchaeota archaeon
GACAAATATCAAAAAATACCGCAATCTTTATATACATGCATGCATACATGCATAATATGACCAAGGTTATTTCCCTATCAGATGAGGCGTACGAAAACCTTCGCAAGCTGAAGGGCCCTAAAGAATCCTTCTCCGATGTAGTCAATCGCCTCTCGGCAAAGGAAAAACGCTCCTTGACTGAATTTGCTGGCAAGTGGTCAGGCCCAAAAGAGGAGCTTGACGCACTTGCCAAAAGGATCCGTGAAGAACGGGAGGCAGCAAAAAGCCGCGAGGTTAAGCCATTATGATCTTAGACTCGGACTTTCTCATCGCGATCCTTCGCAATGAGGCAGCTGCGATAAAAAAGCTCGAACGCCTTGAAAAGGAACAAAAACCATTATCCACAACGACGATAAATGCCTTCGAGCTGCTCAAAGGAGCGCAGCTTTCAGCGAAGAAGGAAGAGAATCTAAAGCTGGTTGGAGAATTGCTCAATAGCCTCGATATTCTTTCCTTTGATTTTCATGCTTCACGTATTGCTGCTATGCTGACACAGCATCTTCAACAGAATGGAAAAACCATCGATGTGATGGATATCTTTATTGGCAGCATCTGTGTATTTCATGATGAATCTATAATAACCAAAAATGTGAGGCATTTCCAAAATATTCCTGGCTTATCTATAGAAGAATGGTAGAGGTGAACCAATGAAACGACACAGAACAAATGCGAAAGAGCGTAATCTCCAGCTCACTGATTTCGCTGGTTTGCGAGAGTTAGTGATCGCACATAAAGCATTATTGCGCTCTAAGGCAATGAATTTTGATGCAGAAGACGACACGTCCGATCAACCATTGTCCGTCTATTTTGCTGGATGACCATGCAATACATCACCAAATCCATTCTCAAGCTTCCGCCAAGAAGGAAGGAAACAAAGAAAGGAGATTATGGAAGAGTTCTTGTTATTGGCGGCAGCGAAGCCTATGTTGGTGCGCCGGCATTTGCGGCACAGGCAGCCTTAGCCATTTTACGGAGCGGCGTTGATCTTGTTACTGTTGCAGCGCCAGAAAAAGTCGCTTGGGCAATAAATAAACTCGCGCCAGATATCATAACTATCAAAATCAAAGGAAAACATTTCACAAAAAAACATATTTCTCCAATGCTTAAACTTAGTGAACGATATGATGTAACACTTATCGGTTGCGGTTTGAGCATGAAAGCTGCTGCGTTTGCGTCTGCTTTTATCCGTCACGCAAAGAAGCCGCTGGTTATTGATGCGGATGCCTTGAAAGTTATTCGCTTGCAGGACGTTCACAATGCCATCCTTACCCCTCATCGCGGTGAATATGCCATATTCATGAAGCACAGTAAGCTGCCATCGCTTACTACCAAGACGGCCTTCAATGAAGTGAGAAAGCATCTTGGCACGAATGTTATCCTTCTCAAAGCACCAATCGATGTTATCATGAGTAAAGACAAGATCGTCTTCAACAAGGTTCATAATCCTGTCATGGCAAAAGGTGGCACTGGAGATGTGCTTGCCGGATTATGCGCTGGCTTCCTTGCACAAACGCGCGATCCCTTTCGAGCAGCATGCATGGCCGCATACCTGAACGGTGCTGTTGGCAATTACCTGCTGAAGAAACGTGGACGAACCTTTGCCGCTTCAGACATTGTAGATAATATTTATAAAGTGTTTAGGTAAGAGCATCAAAAAAGAGGAAAACAATGGAAATATTTTACGAGCTTGGCTTGATTATTATCGTTGCCACGCTTGGCGGCTTTCTTGCTCGATTTTGCCGACAA
This sequence comes from Candidatus Woesearchaeota archaeon, assembly GCA_016203375.1. Lineage (GTDB taxonomy): Archaea > Nanobdellota > Nanobdellia > Woesearchaeales > UBA12501 > JACQMX01. The sequence goes on from JACQMX010000094.1 coordinate 1,786, forward strand.
CCACTCATTCCTGCATATATTCTTGTTGGAATTGTTTTAGGTCCTTGGTTAGGGGTTATTACCAACTCAGCCATGGTCGAAACCTTAAGCCTTGCCGGCATAGCATTTCTCCTATTCCTTGTTGGCTTAGAGCTTGATATAAACAAGCTTCGTGACATTGGTCCTGTTGCAACAATTGGCGGCATAGCGCAAGTGTTTCTTACGGGCATTGCTGGATTTTTTCTTGCACGCCTTCTTGGTTTTTCTCCCATGCAGGCTCTTTACCTTGGCATTATCTTGTCATTTAGCAGCACGATGGTCGTGGTAAAATTGCTCGGAGACAAACATGAGCTCGCTACCTTGCATGGGCGAATTATTATTGGATTGCTTCTCATGCAGGATATCATCGCCATCTTCGCCCTTTCCACGCTCGCAACGATAAATGGATTTTTTGCTCATGCATTTTTGCTTGCCATGATTAAGGCCATAGGCATATTAATCTTCCTTTTTGTATGCGGCAAGTACATCTTTCCTAAACTCTTTCATTACATCGCTTCATCTCAAGAACTGCTTTTCCTCAGCGCATTAAGCATTTGTTTCTTCTTTTCATACCTTTTTAACGTCATTGGTTTTTCAATAGCCATAGGCGCTTTTGTTGCCGGCTTGAGCCTTGCCAACCTTCCTTACCATATTGAGATTATTGGCAAAGTAAAATCCCTTCGTGATTTCTTTGCAACAATTTTTTTTGTTTCTCTGGGGCTTAATCTTACGTTAGGAAATATGGATGGATTATGGTGGCCATTATTGTGGCTGACTCTTGCCGTAGTTCTGCTAAAGCCATTTATCATGCTCTTGCTTATCAGCGCATTTGGTCAGGCCAGGCGTACCGCGTTCCTTTCAGCCGCGTATCTTGCGCAAATTTCTGAATTTAGCCTCATCCTTGCCGCACAAGGCATCGCGCTTGGTCACATCACAAAAAGTATATTCACCATTACCGTCTTGCTTGCCATGCTTACCATTACTTTGACATCCTACTTCATCAAATTTGATAATGCCTTATTCCAGCTATTCTCTTCTATTATTCATCGATTAGGAATTCCACAGCATAATGAGAAACATCTTAATTATTTACCAGAAGAACAACAACAAAGCTATGCTGCAGTACTTATTGGCTATGATCGCATCGGCTATGATATTTTTTCCTCACTCCAACGATCGAAGCGAAGTTTTGTCGTTGTCGATTTCAACCCTGATATCATCAAACAACTCGTGACGCAGCGCGTTCCATGTATTTACGGCGATGTGGGAGATGAGGAAATCATCGACCGTCTCAATTTCAAGAAGACGGCAATCGTCGTGTCTACCGTGCCAATGGTCGATGTGAACACCATACTTATCCATCGCATTAAGCAGCAAAGCCATAAGACTGCCATCTTTGTTACCGCCGAATCTGTGCGAGACGCGCTTACACTGTATAACAACGGTGCTGACTACGTTATCCTTCCTCACTTCCTTGGAGGAGAACGGGTCAGTAGCATGATCGAGCAGTTTGAAGGCAATCTCGAGAAGGTGACGCGCTTTAAGTACGATCACATCGATGAACTGAAGAAACGATTAGCGATGCAGCATGATCACCCAAGAAAGACGTGAATCCGGGCAGAGTATCAATATTCCAGCGCTTCGTGACGAGGCAAGGAATCTTGAATCAATTATCCGTATTGGGAAGAATGGATTAACTGATAGTGTTATTGCTGAAATTGTTTCTCAGTTGAAAAAAAAGCGATTGATAAAGCTAAAGCTGTTGAAGGCATTTCTTGAAGGCAAGGACAAGAAAGAAACGGCAAAGGAAATAGCGGAGAAAACGAAATCCGTGCTTGTGCAGCAGGTAGGGTTTGTGGTGGTGTTGTATTGGCCGAGAAAAGGTGATTAACCTATATTGTTTTCATCCGTCGCTTTACCATCTCTTTTCCTTTTGAAATCCCTTTCACCGGCAGTTTCGCAGTACGCTTTACCATATGGTACGTCTTCCTTGCGGCTCTTGCGCCATGGTACTTTACTGCATGTAATGTTTTTCGCTGATGTTCACGATACTTTTCTATAACCATACAGTATCCTTCTCTCCCGGCAAACCAGATGCCAAGAAAGAGCATTATCCAGGTTATTCCGTACGCGATCAGTACCATTGCTCGCCAAAAGGTATCGCTTGGTTTGAAGAGAAGGGGGATAAAGACGAGCTTGCCAAGGATAAACGATGCTATAATTAACGTAATGCCGATAATGAACAGCTTTTGGTGTTTGCTTTCCATGGTGGTGCATAACATTTACAGCATATAAACTTTTCTTTGACAGCAGCTTTGATACTTTTCTTTTTCTCTCCTCCTCACCTTTCGAGGAGGAGAGAAAAAGAAAGGAGAAGCAGCAGAACCAAAGAAGTGCTGGAGCGGCTCTTGGTGGTATTACATCCATCGCCAGCAACAGGAGACACCAGTGCATTCAGGATAGAGCCCTATTATTACCAGCTTTGTTCGTTGAGTAGCCAAAAAGTCAAATTTTTCGGACAGATTGATAACTTCTCGAACAGAAGCCACTTTTCGGACAAAGCTATTATCACCGCAAAGCTTTTAAACCTCAAATCCTCTCTTTATTCTTAAATAGAGGTGATATTGTGGCTACTAAGGTGTCGGACTTCAATTTCAAAGAGGAGGTTAGTGAAGAAGTCATGCACCATAAGATGTC
>JACQMX010000101.1 GCA_016203375.1 Candidatus Woesearchaeota archaeon
CTATTTATTTTCATCGTTACCATTTTACTAGTACCAGTTTCCCATTCTGGAATGACAATAAACCTTTATAAAAGCCAATTGCCATTCTTCCTGAAAAGAGGTGAAAGATGGATAAGTCCACAACGTTTGTTCTTTGGTTTGATCAGATAGGTATAGAAGATGTGGGCTTGACCGGCGGTAAGAATGCCTCTTTGGGAGAGATGTACCGTTTGTTGACTCCTAAAGGTGTTCGCATCCCTAACGGGTTTGCCGTTACTGCATACTCATATAGACATCTTCTTGAGAAAGCGGGTATTAAGGATGACATCAAAAATGTTCTTCGAGACCTTGATACAACAGATATGGAAAACTTGCAGGAACGCGGCCATAAAGTGAGGCAAATCATCCGAACTGCAGAATTCCCCCCAGAACTCCAAAAAGCAATTGCAGACGCGTATCATAATCTTTGCAAGCAGTACGGTGAAAATGTGGATGTTGCCGTGCGAAGCTCCGCGACAGCAGAAGACTTGCCTGATGCGAGCTTTGCCGGTCAGCAAGAAACCTATCTAAACATTCGCGGGGAAGAAGCGTTGCTGGATGCGTGTAAAAAGTGTTTTGCTTCATTGTTCACGAATCGCGCAATCTCGTATCGAGTCGACAAGGGTTTTGATCATTTTTCTATCGCCTTAAGCATTGGTGTGCAAAAGATGGTAAGAAGTGATCTCGCTTGCAGCGGCGTTATGTTCTCTATCGATACCGAATCCGGATTTAGAGACGCTGCTTTCATAACTGCTTCGTATGGTTTAGGGGAAAATATTGTTCAAGGTGCGGTAAATCCTGACGAGTATTATGTTTTCAAGCCAACGCTGAAGCAAGGCTTTAAGCCAATCATAGAAAAAACGGTCGGGTCAAAGACGATTAAGATGATTTATGACATGCAAGGTATAAAATCAACGACAAAAAACGTCTCGGTGCCTGAAGAAGATCGAAAGAAGTTCGTGCTTACGGATGACGAAATCCTCACGCTTGCAAAATGGGCCTGTGTCATCGAAGATCATTACTCGCAGAAAGCTGGCAAATTCAAGCCGATGGACATGGAATGGGCAAAGGATGGGGAGAGCAATGAGCTGTACATCGTCCAAGCGCGACCAGAAACTGTCATGAGCCAGAAGGATTTTTCCGTTGTTGAAGAATACATCTTGAAAGAGCGAGGGAAGGCTCTTACAACAGGACATTCTGTTGGTGAAAAAATAGGAAGAGGAAAAGCCAACATTATCAAGGATGTTAAGGACATTGCCAACTTTCGAAGAGGAGAAGTGCTCGTTACCGAAATGACCGATCCAGATTGGGAGCCGATCATGAAGATCGCGAGTGCGATAGTCACCAATCGAGGGGGTCGCACGTGTCATGCCGCGATCATTTCACGCGAACTCGGCATTCCTTGCGTTGTTGGCACTACTAATGGTACAGAAGCCATCAAATCAGGCCAAAACATTACTGTTTCTTGCGCTGAAGGAGAAGATGGTTATGTGTATGATGGCTTGCTTAAGTATGATGTAGAAAAGCATGATCTCAAGAGCTTCCCAAAAACAAAGACCGCGGTTATGATCAATGTCGCTAATCCAGAGATAGCTTTTGATCTTAGTTTTCTTCCGAATGCTGGTGTCGGCCTTGCGCGAGAAGAATTTATTATTAATTCGTATATCCAAGTTCATCCGCGTGCACTGATGGATTTTGAAAAGCTTCAAGATGAACAATTGAAGCAAAAGATTGTTGAGCTTACGTATGGGTATCCAGATAAGACACAATTTTTTATCGAAAAGTTAGCAATGGGGATTGGGAAGATTGCTGCGGCATTCTATCCGAAAAAGGTTATTTTACGTTTCTCCGATTTTAAGTCGAATGAGTATGCCAATCTTATTGGTGGACATGTGTATGAACCAAAAGAGGATAACCCAATGATTGGTTGGCGAGGCGCGTCGCGGTATTATAAGGAAGGTTATCGCGCAGGCTTCGCGCTCGAGTGCAAAGCCATAAAAAAAGTCCGTGATGAAATGGGCCTCGCCAATCTTCATGTTATGATCCCTATGTGCAGAACGATTGATGAAGGAAAGAAGGTTCTAAAAGAGATGGAGAAAAACAGTCTTAAGAAAGGCAGTAACGGATTAGTCGTTTACGCAATGTGCGAAGTGCCGGCTAATATTATCCTCGCGGAGGACTTCATGGACATCTTCGATGGGTTCTCTATTGGAAGCAATGATCTCACTCAATTCACGCTTGCTGTTGATCGCGATTCAGAGTTAGTGGCAGACATATACGATGAGCGTAATGAGGCAGTTAAGACGTTGATCCGGGCGGTTATTCAAGTCTGCAACAGGCGTGGCAAATATATTGGTATCTGCGGTCAGGCGCCATCAGACTATCCTGAATTCGCGCAATTTTTAGTGGAAGCAGGCATTCACTCTATCTCCCTTAATCCAGATACGGTAATTAAGACGACGCTTAAAATCGCGGAAACAGAACGAAAACTTGGCATAAACCCGAATTAACCTAATTACGGAGACCAGCATCCGTTCGCATTCTATCGCATTCTGGCTTAAGAATTCGTAGCGTCCGTTCCGTTTCATCATAGTTATCATGCGCTTCTTTAAATTCTTTTTTTACCTCATCATATTCATTCTCTGCGTCGGTATAATCAAATCGCGTTGTTTCAATCGCGAAACTATCGCCGGATGCAAGCGCGGCTTCGTACGCCTGTTTTGCTTGGTCTGCTTCATGTCTCTTCCAAGTGCGTTCATCACCAAGATCATCCACTTCTTCTGCTAAGCGTAGACGTTCTTTTTCCAATTCCTCAATTTTAAATCGGCAATTATACGCATCCACCTGCGTCAAGTCTATTCTCGTGCCATATCGTCGTTCGCGCAGCGCCTCAAACTCCTTTGTATTCCGATTCAGCTGCTCAATCTCCTCATCGGAAAGACGACGTACCCTGATTTCATCGGTTTCATTTGATGCGTTTATTGTCTCGTTTGTTAGAGGAGTGCTTGTGGTATTTGTTATCTCCGCGGAGAGCGAAGCATTTGTTATATTCCTCGCTTTCGCTATCTTGCTCGGTTTTGTCGGCTTTTCCGTGGTGCAGGCTAGCACGAGAAGAAGAATGATAAAACCCGCCGCCCATTGACGCATAACAAATAATACAGGGGAGCTTTATTTAAAGGTTGTGCAAAATGGAATAAAATAAAAAAGAGAGAAGACTTTATTTACACTTCGTCTGCAGTTCCTCAACGATTGTTATCCATTCGTTAACTCGCCGCTCGAAGAGGGCTACTTTACGTCGTTGCAAGTCCTGCCTTTTCGCGTCACGGATGTATTCCAGTTCTCTTTGCTCATTAAGCAGCTCTTGCTTTTGATCGTTGAGCTCATCTTGCGCATCCGCAAGGAATTCCGCGCAGACACTTGCTGTTATTTCCTTACACTTACTATCCATGCTTTCTAGGCCTCGTTGCAGGCTGCTTACCTCATTCGTTAAAGCACGAATGTTTGCTGTCGTGCCAGCAATGGCATTATCACGATCCTCATTTTTTGGTTCTGCCTGGAGGGCTTTCAGATCCTCTTGTTCATCAGCAAGATTATCTTGTGCACTCTGCAAGTCATCGCGAATCGCATTCAGGCGTTTGTTGCAATACTCTAAGGAATATGCTGGTTTAGGCATCGCTTCAACATCCACTGGCTTGACAGTTGGTTGTTGCGCTGTCTGATTCTGCGCTGTTGGTGTAGCGTTTGTTTTCTTTTTTGCTGGTGTTTTCTTCTCCTCGCATCCAACAAGAAGGAGTAGTAGCGCTATTGCCACAATGCTGGCAATAATCATTATGCGTTTATTCATACGGTCACCTCGTTAAAACCGCTTTATAGTAGACATAAAGCCTTTTAGTCATAAAGGTACCTCTAGTTTTTATATTTTGCGTTGGTCGCTCTGCCATAAAACCATAACTTTATAAATCACCTACTTTTTCAGCCTTTTAACGATCCCGCAGACTATCGCCATAACGGCGCTAGGAGGGTAGACAAATGGACAATCAACAGCTTGTACAAGCACTTACACAACTTCGAGAAATTTCTCCGAAACGTAATTTTACGCAGAGTGTTGACCTTGTCATTAATCTCAAAGGTCTTGATCTGAAAAAGCCAGAAAATCAAGTTGAATTGTATATTTTTCTCCAATATGGCAAAGGCAAGCCAAATAAGATCTGTGCTCTCGTCGGTCCAGAATTAAAAGAAGAAGCTGAAGTAAATTGTGATAAGATTATTCAGGAAAAGGACTTTGAGGCGTTTGCGAAAGACAAAAAATTAGCGAAAAAGCTTGCCGCTGAATTTGATTTCTTTATTGCTCAGGCGAATATCATGGCAAAGGTGGCAGCGGCTTTCGGCCGTGTCTTTGGTCCGCGAAGAAAAATGCCCAATCCAAAGGCGGGTTGTGTCGTTCCTCCAAAATTTAATTTTAAATCTCTTGTTGATCGCCTTCGCAATACAATAAAAGTCACCGCGAAGGAAAAGCCGCTTATCCAAGTCAGCATTGGCAACGAAAAGATGTCTGATCAGCAACTTTCAGAAAATATCATGAATGTTTACAATCAAGTCTTGCATAAGCTTCCTGGCGAAAAGAACAATATCAAGAGCGTTTACGTTAAGTATACTATGGGAAAACCGATGCAATTAGAATAATCAGAATAAATGCATGATCACTATGGCAACCGCAAAAGCAGCATACAAAGCGCACGTGTCTGACGAGAAAAAGAAAACAGTAAAGGAATTTGCAGACTTCATGCGACAGTATCCAATCATTGCTGCGGTAAACATGGAAAACTTGCCCGCGAAGCAATTGCAGAACATGCGCGCTATGCTGCGCGCGAAGGGAGTTGTCCTTCGCATGACTAAACGGCGACTCCTGAAGCTTGCCATTGCGCAGGCGAAGAAAGACAAACCAGGTGTTGAAGCCATAGAGCAATATTTGTCCGGTATGCCAGCGTTGCTCTTCGCCAAAGAGAATCCATTTTCGCTTTACAAAACCTTGCAAAAGAATAAGTCGTCAGCTCCTGCCAAAGCGGGTCAAGTTGCGCCAAAGGACATCATTGTTCCTGCGGGTGCCACTCCATTCGCTCCTGGTCCCGTTATCGGTGAATTGGGACAAGCGGGCATCAAGGCTGGCATTGAAGGCGGAAAAGTTGTTATCAAGCAAGATTCCGTTGCTGTCAAGGCAGGCCAAGTCATTAAGCCAAATGTGGCCGCTATCCTCACTCGATTGAGCATAGAACCAATGGAGATCGGCATGGATCTTATTGCCGCATATGAAAATGGAACGATCTATACGAAAGATGTGCTCGGTGTTGATGAAGCTGTGTATATTAATAATGTCACCAAGGCAGCCACATGGGCGTTCAACTTGGCTATGGATGTTGCTTTCCCAACAAAGGCCACGACAACCGTGCTGGTTACCAAGGCGTTCAATGACGCGAAAGCCCTTGCCATTTCCCAAGGCATCCTCGCGGATAAAGTTGTTGCTGACGTGCTTGGAAAGGCTTATCGGGAAATGCGGGCAGTGAAGCATGCTGCGCACTTTGAATAATCCTAAGTTATTAGGACTCAAAAAATAACAAAAACTTAAAAAACAAGCAAAATATGCTATTGGAGGGATACAATATGGAATACGTCTACGCTGCAATGTTGATTCACAAGGCAGGTGGAAAGGTCACTGAGGATGCTGTTAAAAAGGTCCTCACTGCTGCTGGCGTTAAAGCGGATGACACTCGTGTCAAAGCTTTAGTTGCCGCGCTCGAAGGCGTTAATATAGACGAAGCCATCGAGAAAGCCGCAGTCGCGCCAGTTGCTGTCGCTGCCGCGCCAGCCGCTGGTGGAGCACCTGCTGCTGAAC
>JACQMX010000096.1 GCA_016203375.1 Candidatus Woesearchaeota archaeon
GTTTTAAGCCATTAATGCAGATACAAGTTATAGGCAATAAATAAAGGCGTTCAAAACTCTCCGAGCCTTTTCTGTCCTTTTTTTCGAATAAGCGCTTTATATGACTCCCACGATTTGCGGAAGATCTCAGGGTACTTCTGATAATTTTTCTCTACAAATGCCTTCGTGTTCGGGTCCGCAGGGTAACCAGAGCCAATTTCTTGGCCAATGCGTTTCTTTATGGCTTCGATCTCCCGATCACGAGTAACTTTTGCGAGGATGGAAGCCGCGGAAACTATTGGATACTTCTCATCTGCCTTATGTTCGGCAACGATTTCGCATTTTATCGTAAGTTTCTTTTTTACATATGTCGTATATGCCTTGATATTGGGACTTGGACAATCTAGAATAGCCTTGTCTGGCTTGAGCTCATTGATTAATGCCACTGTATGATCAGCTTCAAGCCAGTTGAGATTTGTTTCCTCAGACTCAACCGCTTCATCAATCTCTTGCGGAGAAACAGGAACAATACGGTACGCTTTTACCGTCTTCTTGATATCATCAAACATGCTCTCCCGCTGTTTGGGGGAAAGCTGTTTTGAATCCTTCACGTGCAATGCGATAAGCTTTTTTTCGTCTTTATCATCTATAAGCGTGGCAGCTATCACCAGCGGTCCGATCATGGGCCCGCGTCCAGCTTCGTCAATGCCACAGATAAGCATTGGTCATTTCAGGCACGGGAGTTATTTAAAGCTTTCTAGGTTCGATGCCAGCTTTATCTGATCCTTGCCTCAGACACGATTTTTGTTGGTGGTACTCCTCATGGGCAGGGAGCACCACCAACAAAAATCGTCATGCAAGAGAACAGCGAGGCAAATGCTTAAATACTCCCTTCACTTTCTCTCCCTGATGAGCACCGCAAACTGTATACAAAACATTGCCGGGCAAGATTGCGGTAGTTCTATCTTCTCTTATTGCTATCGATAGGCCTGGGTTATTCTCCAGACAGTGTCTCTTCTTTCTACAAGGAGACAATGTTCTGGCAATAGCTCCGACCGCCCATCATAATAACCAGATAGCTTTTGCTTTATTCTCCCTGTAGCTCAATCGGCAGAGCACTCGGCTGTAACCCGAGCCATGCGGGTTCGAATCCCACTGGGGAGATTATATCTAGAGAAGATAGTAAAGAAGGGTGAAAACCATGGATATGGAAATTACAAAACGAAATAATGGAAAGATAAAGCAGCGTTTTATCGTGCTGGATGCAGACCATCCGGGATTCCAGGATCCAGTCTATGTACGCCGACGAAACCAGATAGCGCAAGCCACACAACAGTACAAGGGCACGATAGAATCCATCCCAGTCATCCGTTATACTAAACAGGAGCACGCGGTATGGGAGTTTGTCTTCAGTAAGCTCGAACGCCTGAACAAGAAGTTTGCATACCGGAAGCACCGTGAGGGGATGGATGTCCTGAAGCTAGACCGGAAACGCATCCCCCAGATAAAGGCATTGAGCAAACGGCTTGCGAAAACTACAGGTTTCCGCATGGTTCCTGTTGAGGGATTAGTCCACCCACGAATCTTCATGGAATCTCTCGCTGATGGCGTCTTCCTCTCGACGCAGTACATCCGTCACCATTCAAAGCCTGGCTTCACGCCAGAACCGGACATCATTCACGAGGTTATTGGTCACGCCCCGCAATTGAATGATCCAGTTATCGCGACGATCACCCGAGAGATTGGCGAAGGAGCAAAACGCGCCGATGACAAGAAATTGAAAGAGCTGGAGCGGCTGTACTGGTTTACGATCGAGTACGGCGTGTGCAGGGAAAATGGAAAACTGAAGGCATATGGGGCCGGAAACCTGAGCTCATTCATCGACCTCGAGCGGTGCGTGAGCAAGCAAGTGAAGCATCTTCCATTTGATGTGAAGAGGGTTGTAAATACACCATACGATCCCACTAAGCAGGCAATCGTGCTGTTTGTCGTCAAGTCGTTCGATGACGCCCTACGAGAAATCCGATCATTTGTGAAAAAGATCTGAGCACTATCGGAAAGCATGGTATCTGCACCAAAAAGTATATATAGATGGCAATCTAAAATGCAGCTACATCAAAAGACGTGTAAAAAGAGGCGGCATATGAAAGAACCAGGCATTCAATACATCGGTGCGAATGAGCTTACGCCTATTGAGCGCAATACACTCGACAAGCTTTCTACGGAATATTATCCAAAAATTGAGCGCATGTTGAAAAACATGACGTCGCTCGTGATTCATGTGAAGCTCCATAAACTTTCAGGCAAGGGAAAGCGCGAACCAGAGGCAAAGCGAAAAAAGATCGGCATTCACATCCGTGCTCTTGCTCCAACACGCATTTTCACTTCTACAAAAGCCTTTGATTGGGACTTGGCGAAAGCAGTGCACAAAAGCTTTGCGGACTTGCAAAATATTATCAAAAAAAGCATGCGTCCTGATGAGCAGCGCCCAAAGCGCGTCAGTAAAGTTTGGATTCGAAATCTTTGATTATATTGATGATTTTGATCACCACTTCTAGGTAAATAAGCCACTAAAACTTTATAAACACGATCCTGTTTTTCGCGTGAATTTGGGGGTTATAGGCGCTATGGCTAAAAATCATGGTGGCGATGAGCCATATTATCTGCGACGATTGCAAAGATTAGCGGAAAGTGGTTTTGATCTTACACCCACATCCACTTCTGAACAGGCATCACGACCATCGCCAGAGCCAAGCGATGAAACGGGAATGCCACCGTTTACCAATAATATTCTATTTCCTTCAGCTACACCATCTGCAACGCTAGAAGAAATCGTTACGCATGAAACAACCAAGAAACGCAGTATCATAGGAAAAATTGCTGGCGGTGTTGTAAAAACGGTTGGCTATGCGCTTGGCTACGCGACAATGTTGCCTGTCCTTGCAAAGTTCCCAGGCATTCGCAGGTCAAAAGTAGCAAAGACAGCCGCATGGCTTGTTGAGACACCAATAAAACTCGGCACGCTTGGCACACTCGGCGCGTTAGCGGCACTTTCTTATGAAGCACACCATTATCCCTCTGATCATCTGCGTCATCTGGAAAATGCGTACGCATCACATGTTGTTTATGCAAATGGGAAGCAAGGAATCTTCTTCCCAAACTTTACTGGAGAAGATCTCGTAAGCCATCCAGTTAAGATTAGAGAGCTGCCATTGCATATCATTCAAGCATTTTGCGCTCTTGAGGATGATGAATTCTATGGTGCTGTAGCGGCTGATCTCTCTGGAAAATCCAATGCCAGAAGCCATGTGCCATTGTACTATGTTGATGGCCTTGATTTCAAGGGATTTGCACGCGCTGCTATCCATGACACTGGTGTCGTGTATGAGCGTCTTCGCGACCGTCGCGCTGGCAACTTGCAAGGCGGCAGTTCCGTCCCCATGCAAACAGCGGAAATCTACACAGAACGCCTTACCATGCATGGTGGTAATCCTGAAGAGCTTCTCAAGGGAAAATGGAGAGAAGCACGGAACACGCTGATGCTCTGGAAGATGTACTCTCCCGCGCAGATCATGGAATTTTATCTCAATAAATTGCCAGTACGCGGCAGCGCTGTCGGGTTAGAGGAGCTTTCCCGCTCAATGTTTGACAAGCCGGCGAAAGAACTCGCTCCTTATGAAGCCCTCGCTATCGCTTCTACGATAAGAAACCCAAATTCCACAACACCATTCAAGAAAGCGAGTGAACCAGATAATGCAGCGCGTGACAAACGCAGAGCAGAGCTCAAGAATCGCATTGAGCAAGGCGTAGGCATGATGCGCGATCATGAATGGTTATCCCCCACTGAACATAATCGCTTGCTTACTGAATTCAGGGAGAAATACGCAAATCCTGACACGTTTTTCACGCAAGGCCGCCATGAGCTCGTGCGCGATCATGTTGTAGAATTTATTGTTGACGAAATGAAAAGTGAAGGTATTGCCTCTATCCTTCAACAACAGGGCATTACTCCAGAACAGTATGGCACAGCTGGCTTAGAAATCCATGTCACTGTAGACAAACGGCTTGAAGATATCGCAAAATGGGCAGTGCGCCATCATGCTGGAGAAATAAGCACGCGCTTGACTGGCTTTTCTGACGCGCAGCGCGAAGAACCTGATACGGTTACTGAACCACGGCAGTATGGCTTTTATTATGGCAGAATAACCGATCTCGTGCTAAAAACGGACGCGAAATGGAGGATACAAGAAGCGGAATCATACGCTGAAGTCACGTTTGGCGATGGAAGCAGATTGCGAGGACAAATTCCCTATGCCCGTTTGCAACACATCGCCAATCTCGAGCGAAAAGAACAACCTGCTGATGTTCAAGCGTATGTGCTTTCCCATTTCCATCATGGCAAGATAGTGCTCACCAGTGTGCGTTCGTTTTCTAATAGTTCTGCTAGTGAAGCGCATCCCAATCCTTCGACAATCCAAGAAGCCATCCTGGACATTGAGAATTCCTCTCCCACCATCAATGCCTGCGTTGACGTTCAGCGACATGATGGCGGCATCGCGGCATTTATTGGGAGCGTAAATAATCTCGGCTTTAACTACTGCGGACCTGGAAAAAACAATCAAGGCATGCAGCCAGGCTCCGCGTTCAAAACTATTCTTTGGGATTTAGCTCTTGATTACGGATGGAATATTGCAAGCGAAGCGTTCCGCTTGCCAAACAATGTGCGGCCATTTATTGTGGACATCGCTTTAGACGGAAGCTACAAGCTCCATGCGCCATTAAATGACCATGGCAGATACGCGGAAGTGGTAAACCCATATCAAGCATTTGCGGATTCAGAGAACATTGCACATTTTGCCCTGCAGTATCGCTTGTTTGATTTCTTAACGCCGGAACAATACCGTACGCTTGTCGCTCAAACGCCGCTTGGCATGCAAGAAGGAGAGAATGAGCAAGCGTATTTTCATCGTCTCGCGCAGCGTGAGCGCGACGGCGGATTTGGCATTTATTATAACCAATCATCCGTTCCCATAGCAGCCTTTGACATGGCTGTTCACGAACTTTTGCCAGCGGAGCGTGAGAAAGCAAAACTGCATCAAGAGAATGATCTTGATGGCTTGCTCTTGCTCTGGTACGGATATGAAGAGGGCATTGAGGAAGTGCAGCGCAAGCTCAAGCTTTCCCAACGGCTTTCAAGTGGCAATGAAGAAATTCGAGCTGTTGCGGAGCGAGACACGCGCCTTTCGAATTTTAATTATTTGCGCTTGATTGAGTTCAACGCTGCAACGCGCCAGAAACTTGATTATCTTCGCGCACATGTCGATGATATAGTCTCTGGAAATGTGATGGTGGAACTTGAACTACCATTGCAGAATATGTATCTTCAGGAAAATACGCTTCTTGTCATGGAAGATGGATGGCCAGTTCCCCCTGACGCAAAACCGGTAACAATAGACAGTCTTTTTGAATTCGCAACAGTAAATAGTGTCATAGATCCGCAAAAACTTGCCACGCTATTCCAGCCAAACAAGGTCAAGCTTGACGGCCTTATCTCGAGCGCGAGCATTGATTATGTTCAAAATAAAGTCATCACATTCACGCTTGACGATCTTCGCGCGCAGCCAGAAGAGCATCCAATGTTCAGGCTTCGAGCTGCCTTAAGTTTATTGAGAGATCATGCAAAAACGCTTGGCATGACCTCCACGCAACTTCCACTAGAGCCAACGATTATTCTTGGCGCTGGAAATGTTGTGCCGCAGGATTTCACGCGCGCGACGCGAACCATGCTTACGGGCACAAACTGCAGGCCATATATTATCAGCAAGATTGTTTATCATGACAAGGTCATCTATGAAGCAAAGCCATTTTGTGAAGTTATTTCACGAGACACCGCACATCAAGCGACGATGCTTGAGCTCATGCATGGGCCGATAGCGCATGGCACTGCTGCATTTATGAGTAAAGGAGAGCCACCTGCAGTCAGCGTTGCCACGAATCATGAAGGCGAGAATATTGCTATTGTGCCATACATGGTTGGCAAGACGGGAACAACATCAGGCTACACGGACGCGTGGTTGATTTATGCGATGTCGGATGTCAACAGGGCGCATGAAGCAACGCACAATACGGTAGCGAGCGTTGATCCAGAACATATGCTCTTCATGACCGGCTGGATCGGTGATTACAACAAAAAGCGAGACACCATGAGTAATCGTGGCTTTAAGGTTTATGGTGCAGAAGTAGCTCCTATTCTTGCAGCTATTAGCAACGAAGCGTTGAAAGATGATGCAGCATATCTTAATCTTGCTGAAATTGTGCAGAACAAGAACTTTATTTTGGTCAATGAACCAACAATGCTGCCACAAGGCTATACAAAGATGCCCGTATGGGTGTATAACGATGTGGGCACAATCGTTTACACGGGTGAGTGCGCTATTGAGAGTCATCATCCGGCATTACACTGCGCGATGCCAGATGGCACACAGCGTGATATTAGCGGGCTTGTGCTGTACAAGCGCAGTTCGTATGGGCCAGGGATTGTAAACACGGTGCCGGTTCCCATGTCTGCTCTTCCCCCGGCGATGGGGATGCCAATACAACAAACACAAGAATCACAAACGCAAAATCAATGAGGAGATCCTATGCAATTTCTCGATGACCTTCCTACAAAGTTACGCATGGTGCGAGCGTACCTGAACCAAAGCTGGATACCTCCTGGATTTAAAGGAAATCAATATTCTCGAAACGGAAAGCCAGACATTGCGCATGAGGTGTCGCATTTTTATTTGAGCAGGTATGCATGGGCACGAGACATTCTTTCTGATATTCCAGATTCTGTTCTTAAGCCGGATGAAATTGATCGTCTTTTTTCGACAGTGAGCAAGTCAAGCAAAGTGCTTATGAATGGTCAGCATGTTGACCTTGGATCAGCAGATGTAGAGGTTCCCCGACTTGTTGATGTATATAAACGCTTGATGGGAGATGTAAAGGAAAATCTCATTTCCGTTCTTGCCCGATGGAATTTCACCGTGTTTGAAAAGACGCTGCAAGTGATCCGAGAAAAAGGGCCGAAGGCACTGCAATATTTTGTTTTGTATAAGGCAGCTTGCGATCCAGCCTTTGGAGACAAAAATGATCGTACGGTTGAGTTATTACGGCGGTGGATTTATTCGCAACACCAAATCGCACTTGAACAAATAGCAGTGAATGAAGAATGGGGCGATACACTGGGGCGTATGCATTTCTCGGATGATAATAATACAGCTTGGCGATATGTCCATGGCAGATTATGGAATTTGGATGAAGCGTGCGTTCGCGAGGCATTGGCCATCCGTTATGGCGAGGACGAAAAGGCAGCTGTTGATTCTGAATATGGTGTGTTTACAGAAAAGGACCACCATAGTGTTGTGGAACACAAACTGGAACATATGAAGCCGTTACTTGAACTGCATCGTCGTTATGGCTTTCGTGACGAATTTGATTTTAATGGTTATTCATTCACATTGGAAGCAAGTCCATTTATTGAGAAACCAGTAGGCGCTCCTGTAGGTAATTTTGATGCAGTTATTTTTCCGAAAGGTGGTTTAGAGTCTTTCTTGCAAGAGGTCGCCATGCCTGATTTTGAACATGCGGATGGCGGCTTTGCCTCAGTGCGGTTTACGATTTCTGATGGCCATCTTATTTTTGAAGAGCTGCAAAGTGATATTCCTTCAATGCTTCGGTTGCAGAAGAGAGAAACGCCTGTTGAACTTGCTGATATGATTAATGTGTGGCCAGAGATAGCACGAGAAGCAGCATTTCGCATCGCACGGCATGGCGGATTTACTGAGATGTTTGGCGCGACGCCATATCGAATCATCCAACGCTATGGCGCAGGAATCCATCCAGATAAGACCAGGGCATATTTCAGCAGCATGGAACGCTTTGGCGGCAAGCTTGTTTATGATGAAGACTGCGTTCTTGATAAACAACCGCAGCATTATTTTAGGCTTGGGTTATAATTGCAATAATTTCAGATTTCAATAAAGCATAATTCCTCATTCTGAAAATTCCTGTTAGCAAGATGGGAAAGGAATTTTCAAGCTCTTCTCCTTCTTGGTACAATTTTTGTTTTGGTGTGCTCCCTATTCCTGAGGAGCACACCAAAACAAAAATCGTTGTGTATAAAAGAAGGGCGTTGGCGCCGATGAGATACAAGAAACGTTTCGGCGCCGGAATGAAGAGTTATTGTTTAAAGATCCCAACTGGTGTAAGAAAAAACTAATAGCGGGAGGAGGATTTGAACCTCCGACCTTTGGGTTATGAGCCCAACGGGCACTCCTGACTGCCCTATCCCGCTATATAGCTA
>JACQMX010000097.1 GCA_016203375.1 Candidatus Woesearchaeota archaeon
GCCGGGCAGAATATTTCCCATCTTCATCTCCACATCATCCCAAGAAAGGGAGGAGATGCCGGCATTACGGACTATGAACCAAGAAAATTCCTATATCGCCCCGGATCAAGAGAAACTTCTCCAGAGAATGAATTGCGCGATGTAGCAGCGTTGATCCGACGGGCATTATAGACCTTACACTGGCCACTGGACATTTCTGAAACCAAGGTATATAAGCCTCTCCAATATCATTTAAGCTATGCTCACTGCAAGCACCCAAAGAGAAAATCATTTTATAACCGATTACTATACCAGACAGGTCATGATCACCAATTTCGAGCCACGGTTGTATCAGCAAACAATCCTCAATACATGCATCCAAAAAAACACACTTGTTGTATTACCCACTGGCATGGGGAAGACGAGTGTGGCCATGATGCTGGCTGTGCACCGATTGCATAGTTATCCTTCTTCAAAGATTCTCTTCCTAGCGCCAACAAGACCCTTGGTTGATCAGCATTGCGCATCTTTTCAGCAATACCTCAATCTTGAGCCAAACGAGTTTGCTGTGTTCACTGGCTTTGTTCGGCCAGAGAAGCGTGCGGAGCAATGGAAAGAGGCGAAGATTATCTTCTCCACGCCACAAGGGCTGGAGAACGATATCATTTCTGGCAGGATTAAACTTGAAGAGGTTTCCTTGCTTATCATCGATGAAGCGCATCGCGCAACGGGCGATTATGCCTATGTCTTTGTGACAAAGCAATATCACAAGCGAGCGACGTATCCAAGGATCCTCGCCTTGACTGCTTCGCCTGGCTCGGATTTTGAAACCATACAAGAAGTTTGCGATAACCTGAACATAGAGGATATTGAAATTCGCACAGAGCACGATCCTGATGTACGGCCATACATTCAAGATATCAAAGTCGAGTGGGTAAAGGTCGAACTTCCTCCGACCTTCAAAGAAATTCGTGATTATTTACAGCGGTGTTATACATCAAAACTGCATGAGATAAGTAAACTCGGTTATTTGCCAACAACAAGAATCAGAAATCTCGGTAAAACAGAAATGCTAAAACTACAAGCGCATTTGCATGGCGAAATTGCTCAAGGCAATAAGGATATGGGCATTCTTAGGTCTGTTTCGTTCGCTGCAGAAGCCATGAAAGTGCAGCACGCGCTTGAGCTTGCGGAAACGCAAAGCCTTCACGCTTTATCTCTTTATCTTGATCGCTTGGTAAGCGACGCGGAAAAGACAAAGGTAAAGGCCGTCCAGAATCTTGTGGTGGATGTGAATTTTCGTTCGGCTTTGCTTCTCGTGCAAAAGCTTGCCGCGTTAGGCATCGAGCATCCGAAGCTGGAGAAGATCAAAGAGATCATTCGCAATACCATAACAGAGGAAGGTATCAAGATCATCCTTTTTACCCAATATCGAGATACGGCATCCTTGCTCGCGCGCGAACTCAATAAGATTGATGGCGTAAAAGCTGCTATCTTTGTCGGACAAGCGAAGAAAGGTGAGACAGGACTCTCCCAAAAACAGCAAAAGGCGCTTCTCGAACAATTTACCCTTGGCACGTTCAATATTCTTATCGCCACTTCTGTTGCAGAAGAGGGCCTTGATATCCCTAAAGTGGACGTTGTTGTCTTCTATGAGCCAATCCCTTCTGCCATTCGTCATATTCAACGGCGAGGAAGAACAGGAAGATTGGATAAGGGCAAGGTTATCGTGCTCATGACAAAAGACACGCGTGATGAGGGCTATAGATGGAGCGCGCACCATAAAGAGCAGCGCATGCATCGCATGCTGCAAGAGCTCAAGAAAAAGTTTTACCGATATGCGCCACCGGCGCAAATAACGTTGCACGACATCGCGAAGCGCGAAGAGCTTGCACCGGAGCTTCATCTTACCATAACTGTCGATGATCGAGAGAGAAGTTCTGGCATTATCAAAGAGCTTATTGATCAGGGCGTAAAGATAGAATTAAAACGCCTCGAAATTGGGGATTATCTCCTCAGCAAACGATGCTGTGTTGAATACAAGACCGTGCCTGATTTTGTTGATTCTATCATTGATGGCAGGCTTTTGGTGCAGATTAAAGAGCTGCGGAAGAACTTTGAACGGCCAGTGATAATTATTGAGGGCACTGAAGATGTATATTCGCAACGCAATCTGCATCCAAATGCTATCCGTGGTATGCTCGCAACAATAACAGTAAGTTATGGCATCCCTATTATTCAAACAAAGACCTTCAAGGAAACAGCGGGCCTTCTCGCGCTTATCACAAAGCGCGAGCAAGAAGCGGAGGCTCACCATTATTCACCGCATGGTTCGAAGAAACCATTGTCCTTGCCTGAATTGCAGGAATATGTAGTATCTGCCTTGCCAGGTGTTGGGCCGTTGTTGGCGAAACCATTGCTAGAGAAATTTGGCAGCATTAAGAATATTGTCAACGCGAGCGATGAAGAGTTGATGAAAATTGAAAAGATTGGGGAGAAGAAAGCAAAGGAGATACAGCGAGTGCTGACGGAGAAATATGAGAAAAATAAATAACCTTCTTAGATTTTCATCTCATTCAATCTTGCAATCCGTTTCTCCATCGGCGGATGTGTTGAAAAGAGACTAACCATACCGCGCGCTGAAAATGGATTCGCGATAAACAATGATGCTGTTGTTGGATTTCCAAATCGCAACGGATTGTGTTTTATCTCTCCATCAAGCTTTCCGAGCGCGCTTGCGAGTGCTTGGGGATTTTTAATTATTCTTGCTCCTGTCTCATCTGCAAGATATTCTCGTGATCTAGATATTGCAAGCTGAATGATTGTGGCTATGAGCGGTGTCAGAATAGCTAAGACAAGTAAGCTGATCATATTCGGACCATTATCATTATCTCTTCCGCCAAACCCACCGAAGATAGCTGCCCATTGCGCCATGCTCGCGATGTAGGAAATAACACCGGCGATAGTTGCAGCTACTGTTTGTACAAGAATGTCTCTATTCTTGATATGAGAGACTTCATGCGCGAGCACGCCGCGCAATTCATCCTTATTAAGCAATTTCAAGATGCCTTCCGTGCATGCAACAGCAGCGTGCTTTGGATTTCTTCCCGTCGCGAAGGCATTTGGTGTCGTCGTAGGGATAATATACAATTTTGGCATCGGTAATCCGGCAATGTGCGTGATCTCCTTTACCGTTTTGTGGAGATCAGGCGCCTCTTTTTGGCTGACCAGTTTTGCGCGATACATAGCCAACACGAGCTTGTCTGAAAAGAAGTATGCGCCAAAGTTCATGAGAACGGCAAATGCTAGGCCAATAATAAGGCCAGTGTAGCCGCCAAGTAGTCTGCCGACAAATAAGAGCAATGCAGTTAAGCTCGCAAGCAAAATAGTAGTTTTCAATTGATTCTTAAACATCACGACCACCTAAAGGTATAAAGCATCATTTCTTTTTAAAACTTACGGTAATTTATGGTGTTATGCCATATCGCTCTAATGCCTTTTTTGGGTCTTTCATAAGCTCTCGTTGTTTTTGTGTTAGCCATGTCCGTACAAGGGGTTGTATATCTATCCGCTCAGAAAATGGGCCAGTTATCGGAATACCTCCAACAAAAATTTGCGCTTCACCTCGCAAGGTTACGTATACATTTTTGTCAGAAGCTAAACTCAGAAGTGTGTCAATCGTCGGTAGCCACGATGTTTCTTGACTAAAAGGCAACGTAATAACATTTTGTGCAGGAACAACATTGCCCCGGACAATGCCCCTCCCTATTTCTTCTCCTGTTTTATCAAAAATAA
>JACQMX010000102.1 GCA_016203375.1 Candidatus Woesearchaeota archaeon
GGTATTTTATAGTTGGTATTTCTAAGGTTTCATTATTTACCATTATCAAGCTCGAAAAATGCGCGAACCAACGGCTTGAATTGTGTCGTAACGTGAATTTTCGCGTCTCGTGGAAAGCATCGCCGATACATGGACCATGCGTATCGTTCATCCAAGTACACAACGCAACCCTTGTCTGTTTCTGTACGGATACATCTTCCCGCGCTTTGCAATGCCTTGTTAAACGCGGGCATAACATACCCATAATCCCAGCCGCGCTTGAACTTCTTCTCGTAATAAGAGATGAGTTCTCGTGTTTCTAGGTCGGGCTGTCGCAAAGGCAGGCCAACAACCACAACACACTTGAGCAAATCTCCTGGAAGATCAATACCCTCGGAAAAATTCCCTCCAACCACGGCAAGAAGCACTGCTCCTGATTTGTTGTATTGCTTGAACCGCTCCAGCATGTCGCTCTTCTCGAGTTTTGACATGCCAGGCGCCTCGAGTAAGGTAGTTTTCTTGCATCTCGCATACAAATATTTGTAGACCATATCCCGAAGTTGGTAGCTTGGAAAAAACACAGCGCTATTGCCAGGCACATCGTTCACGATATCCGCGCTGATTTCAGCGATGCGCGCGAACTGGTCCTGGCTGCGCATGCTGAACTTTGTTGTCGTTTCCGGGATGATGACGCTCAGCTTGTTGTCATCATCAAACGGACTTTCATACTCGAGCTCTTCTGTATTATCAGGAAATCCAAGAAGGTCCTTGTACATGCTCGTTGGTAATAATGTACCGGACATGATGATAGTGCTGTGGCTGCTCTCTATGACCTCTCTAGTGACAACGCTCGGGTCAAGGCAGCGATAGGTTAGGGTGATGACTGGTTCTACTTTTGATGGCATAAATGAAAGCATGCGCGCGTAACCTTCATTTGGGCCTTCCCACATTTCAAGAAATCGCGCTATTTGTCCAATAGCGGAGCGTTTCTGCTGCGTCCTTACCGCATCACCAATAAACTCAAGATCCTTAACGATCTGCTCATAATCCTGAACTGTATTTACCTTGATGATAAAGTCCTCTTTCTTCACGAGCTTCTCTGAATGCAACTGCATTCCTTTTGCGTATTCTTTGATGATGTCGTAGAGCGCGTTGAGCATGGCTACTGTCTCGATGTAGTTAAATTTTTTCGCCTCTTTGATAGCTCGCGCGAAGGTTTGCGTTGACATGGTTTCTGTCATGAGGTCTCTAGCGCGGCCAGAAAGGTTATGTCCTTCATCAATGATAATTACTGATTTCGCTAATTCTTTCTGGATCTTACTCAAGAATTGTTGTCTGATGCTTGGATTAAAAAGATAAAAATAATCCGTTACAATGACCTTAGCCTTCTCCGCTTGGTAGGCAGCAATTTCATAGGGGCAAACCTTTTGCTCTCGGCATGCCTCGATGTGCGCTTCCGTATGTTGCGGTCCCAGTACCTTGAGCTCTTCAAGCAGTTTTTTTGACAGTATGGTTGGCTTGTTCGATGAATCTTTCGTGTTACAGTAAAATTCACACTTCCTCTCTTCGCGCAATGCCTTGCAGTATTCCGCGAACTCGCCAGCGTACAGGACATCGACGCCGGGCTGCAGACACATGTGCTTTTTCCCAATGATGTCCGCGACTCCAAAATCAATGCCATATTTCTGTTTAATGAGTTTCAGCGTCTCAATCACGATATGATGCTGCGTATGTCTTGAGGTAAGAAAGAAAACAGTAAGATCCTCTTCGAGAGCGTGCTTCAGCGCGGGGCTTAGGGCAGCGGCTGTCTTCCCAAGTCCTGTTGGCGCATGCACAATAAGATGTTTTTTCTGCGCGATAGCCTGATCGACTTTTGCGATCATGTCATGCTGTTCCATGCGCAATTGTTCATAGGGGAAGAGAAGCTCTTTCATCGGTAAAACAACAATGGCCGAGTTTTAAATAGTTTTGTTTCTTCTCGTGATGCAACCTAAATCGAAAGCTATAAATACCACTTTCATATATACTATTCGAATACATACAACAAAAAACATAGATTGGGGGTACATTAATGAAGAATAAGGAAATATTCAATGTTTTCTTCCGCGAAAAGCCCGCGATGATGCTCATTGACCTAAAGAACGCCAAGTCGGAGGTATATGCTTCTTCGTTGGCTAAGCACATTGATTGCACATACTCCCACGTTGTCAAGATCCTGCAGCAGATGGAAGATGCTGGCTTGATCAATTTCAACAAGCAAGGCAGGCTGAAGCTGCTCACCTTGACCAAGAAAGGCCAGGAAGTGGCGGAAAGTATTGAGAAAATAAGGAATTTACTCTGATTTCTAACTTTTTATTTTAGGAGATTTAGTTGTTTGATCTTCATCTGAAAAATATAATGGTATATAGCGGTGCTTGAACCCCTCCCACGGTGTGGGCAGGAGGGGCGCAAACACCCTAACCCTCAAGTGGTTATCGTGATGTTCAATAATTCAATTTTGCGGGATGGATTTAAGGTAGCCAAGCGTTGCGATATCCCCGCATCTTTCATACGATGCGATGCTTGTTTCATAACTCTGGATTGGAAACTGCTCTGTTTCTCTGAGCCTATCGATAAGGATATATGCGGTGCTGATCATTTTGCTATACATACTCCGATTCTCCGCTTTATGGAGTTGCGGCGCTAATCTGTCGAGCTTTTCCATTACGGCAAAAAGATGTCTTTGCATCCTTTCCGGCTTTCTTTCGTTCGTTATGCTTTCTAAACTCATACCATCTGAAATATTTTACCAACTTATATATTTTTTCCTAAAAAAATAAACAAAAAAGCATATATAACAGAAAAATTTAAATAAACGTTTAACAATATGCCTTAAAAATAGTCAAAACTGAACAAATTTATTGGGTAAATGGTGTTTATGGAGCTTGATAATGTGGATAAAGGCATTTTGAATGAGCTTCTCGAGAATTCGAGACTGTCCTACAGACAAATCGCGAAAAAATTGAAGATTTCCCCTGCCACAGTCATGCATCGTCTAAATAATTTAGACAAATCCGGCTTCATTCGAGGCTATACTATTACTATGGATTACGAAAAACTTGGCTTTGACGTCAATGTTCTCATCGAGGTTCGTGTTTCGAAGGGAAAACTGTTTGAGGTAGAAAAGCGCATAGCCAGCCACCCTAATGTCTTTGCCGTGTACGATATTACTGGTGCTTTTGATGCAGTTATTGTCGCGAAATTCCCAAATAGAAAAAGTATGGACACGTTTGTCAAGAAGCTCCAAACCTTTGAATTTGTTGAGCGTACAGAGACAAAGTTGATTCTGAACACGATAAAGGAAGAGAA
>JACQMX010000103.1 GCA_016203375.1 Candidatus Woesearchaeota archaeon
AACGCCGATCAGATCAAGAAGAGAATAACGGCTAGTAAGCTTAGTAATCACATCACTAAAGCTTTCGTGAGGCTCCTTGAAAGCAGCGAGCCGTTCATATGCCTCATTGGTT
Source organism: Candidatus Woesearchaeota archaeon (assembly GCA_016203375.1). GTDB lineage: Archaea > Nanobdellota > Nanobdellia > Woesearchaeales > UBA12501 > JACQMX01. The sequence continues at coordinate 113 of JACQMX010000103.1, forward strand.
ACCGTAATACTTTTTGTTGCCATAGTATTATAAGTGTATGTACGTGTATTTAAGCCTTTCTGCAAAAAGAGGGAGAGATCTGGATCAAGATGAAAATATCAAAAACAAAAAGAAGACAGAAAGGGATGCATTATCGCTTAAACATATACTTGAACATATTCCGCTTCGTGGTCTGATACTTGACAGATCTGCTCTCACGAAGCTTCTTGAGGCTCATGGTCACCGAACCAATGCTAATGCCGAGTTTCTGACTGAGCTCCTTCGATGTAAACCACTTCGTCGGATGCTTCTGCAAAAAATCGTAAATATCCTGTTGTCCCATTTTTTCCCCCAATTAACCTCTCATTAGCGAGGAATGCGAGCTTCTTTATATACCTTTCGGGTGAAATGGCTAAAAACGCTTTATATGTGTAATAAAGGCTTTATATGGAGTTTTATATATAAATATTCTAGAAAAAATAAAAGGCTAGCCTCATTCAGCTGCAGCCGCCATGCCCTTTCCTACTAGTCTCGTAACCGTTTCCTGCTGTGAAAATTCAGTACAGTAGGGAGAAATCTTTGACCATGGAAACCGATACTTCATAAAATAAAACGTTTCATGGTCGAAAAGCTTTCCCGCAAAATCAATATACGGATTAGCCTCATGCGAATGCAATACTGCGGTTTGTAGGTGGGATGGATTCTTGTCAGCCACCGCCTTAATGGCAGTTTCTAATGTTGCGCCGGAATATGAATCATCATCCACGATCAAGACGCGTCTATGAGCGATATCCGCTTCCTCTACATCACGTTCCACAGTCACACGAGGCGTATAGCCAAGAAGTCGAGCGAATCGATAAACGCCAACAAGTTCATCAATTTCGAATTTTCCGATTTTGATCCGATAATGATTGATATCCATAGAGGTATAATCGCTATGTAAGGCATCAGCAACAGCTCTTGCTGGATAACCGCCGCCCGCCATAATGCCCACCACAACTTCAGGAGCATAACCAGAATTTTTCACTTTTTGTATCAAAGACAACAATAATTTATCTGTTTCATGGCGAGTTAAAAAGGTAAACGCACCAAGTCGTTGAAATAATTTACTTTCGATTTTATGGAGAAGATTTTGTGACATAAAAGAAGAGGAAGTATAGTGCTTATAAAGATTTAGCATCCAAGAATTATGGCATATATCTAATTTCCTGCCGAAGCTGGGCCTTGCTCTGTTGTCGTATCCGGGTAATCTTCAAAACCCCGTAGAGCGTGGCTAGAAGAACCATAACGAGCAGAAAGACGAAGACCTGCTTTAAGGGAAAGAGGAAATGAACAGGAAGAAATGTAATTGTAATAAAGTTAAGAGCAACTTTTAAGGCAAGCAAAGAAATGATAGGAACCAGCAAGGTATAAACACCAGCGCTCTTGAGACATTTTGCCAGTTTGGTAGTGTCAGTAGTCATCTTTCGCATCTCGTTATATTTAGAAATATAAAACAAACCAGTCAGAAATGAGGAAAAGCCAAGAATTGCAATAAGAATAACAACCCATACCAGATTTGATAATGATGGCTCGCCCTGCGCCAATACGGTAGGCATTGACGCCAGGGAAAGCAAGGAAATGACCAACCTCTTTGTCATTTATTGTTTTAAATGAAAGGAGTATATAATCTTTGCGTTATTTCTAACTAATATGCAACTCCACAATATCATTATCCACCAATTCATGATTTAGTAAAAAGCGCTGCCCGGGAAACTTTGATGATTTCCCCCACACTTTGGCGTACTTGAACTTGGTCACAAAATCGCGGTGCAATTTCTCACACATATCCTTGATCGACTGCCCTTTGCGCATGATCATAGGAACATCCATATCCGCTTTCTTGCCAACTTCCTTGCAATAAACGCGGATGAAGTTGAGCTTGTCGAAGATCATGTCCTTCAACCTGTCAGTGTTTACCTTCTTATCCGCGGAGATGCAAAGATCAGGATTTACTTTATTGACAATTTTTTCTAATTCCTCTTCGCTCACAATATCAATTTTATTAACAACAACTATCGAAGGAATGTAAATCTTGTTCGCCTCAATAACATCAATCAATTGGTCCGCGGTGATATCTTCACGAATCAAAACATCCGCGTTAAAGGTGCGGAATTCTTTTAAGATGTCCATGACAGTACGATTATCAAGATGATTAAGTTTAACCGTGGTAGCAATACTGACTCCACCGCGAGCCTTCTTGGTAATCTTCACGTTTGGCTTTCGCTGATTTAAACGTAATCCTGAATCGTTAATCTCTTTTTGCAAAGCAGGAAGCTGCTCTGGCTTGTGGACATCCACCAGAACAAGCGCGAGATCAGCTGTTCTCATAACCGCCAGAACCTCTTTGCCGCGGCCTCTGCCGGATGCTGCGCCATGCACGATACCTGGAACATCAAGGATCTGGATTTTTGAGTTTTTGTATTCAAGCAAGCCGGGGATAACGTTAAGCGTGGTAAATTCATACGCGCCAACCTCAGACTCTGCGCCAGTGAGTGTATTTAATAGGGTCGATTTTCCCGAAGAAGGAAAACCAACAAGAACAACGGTCGCATCGCCTGTTTTCTTGACCGAGTATCCCTCCCCTTTCTTCCCGCCAGAGCTGCGCTTCACTTGCTCTTCTCGAAGACGAGCTATCTTGGCGCGCACCAAGCCATAATGATGCTGTGTACGCTTATTGTACTGCATCTTGGCAAGTTCATCTTCAAACTGTTTAATTTGGTCGTTGTAGTCTGGCATGAGCAAATTACGAGAAAAAGAGGTTTAAATAGTTATGGGAGGCAAAAAAACGAGGCTTAGTGGGTGTCGATAAATACGCCAAATACTGCGCCTTTCACATTCTCCTCTCTTACAAACTTGTGCTTTTTCGCTGGCTCAATGGAAGAAACTCTTATCGTCTTCGCGCCAACCTTTTCCTTAATGGGCTCTTGCCATGGAAGGAGGCTCTTGATGAAGACCTCGCTTGTTTTGATATGCAGGGTGATGATATCACGCTTTTGCAGGCCCATGTCTTTTCTTGCCGCCTGCACTCTACGCATAAGCTCTCGCGCATATCCTTCAGCTTCAAGCTCTGGAGTGCGATCCTTGTTCAAATAAATAAGCGCACCGCGTGCTTCCGTCTCAAGGTATGGCGCTGGGACATCTCGTGAGACAAGCAAGTGTTCTCGTAAAATCTTTGCTTCATCACCGTTAAAGCGAACCTTATGGAAGCCTTCTTCTCGAATATGTTTCATGATAGTTTCTGGACTGTCTATGGTGAGACGCGCAATGATCTTCGGCGTCTTATCGCCAAATTCCTTGCCTATTTTGTTGTAATCCGCCTTGACGAGCTCGCGAACACCAGGCAAGCTCGCCTGAACCGTAAGCGTTTTGACATTGGTTTGGACCATGATAAGATCCTTGAGCTTTTCTACCGCCTTCTTGAGGTTTTCATCCGCAGTTACCATAACCACTCCTTTCATCGGCCATCGCACACCAAGTTGTATCTTTTCACGCGCGGCAAGGATGGCCTGTACCATTCCCTGCGCAGTATCCATAACTTTCTCCAAGTCAGCGTCCATTTCTTTTGGAGTTACCTTTGGCCAATCGTGTAGGAAGATGCTCAGCTTTGCTAAACCAAACTCTTCCCGGAGATTGAGATAGATCCGCTCAGAGACAAATGGGGCGATGGGCGCGAAAAGCTTGAGACAATCCATAAACACCCTATAGATAGTATGCAAGACAAGTTGTTTTTCCGTCTCATCGCCAGTCGCGGCTTTCTCGCGCACCAGCTGAATATAGGTGCGAGAAAGCTCGAGGAACAACTCTTCAACAACCCATGGTGTCTCATTAATACGATATTCCTCAAACTGTTGCGTGACATTTTTGATAGTCGAATTAAGTTTAGAGATGATATACTTCTCTTCTGGACCGGAAAGGTTACGCACCATCTTGTCGTCAATCTCTTCTGGATTCACGCCAATGGTCTTGGAAAGATCAATAAGGTACTTGTGCAAATTCCACAACACACCAATGTTCTTGTGCTTCAGCTTCATATCATCAAAGTTGTAATTGAGATCCACTGCTGGAGCCGCGCCGCCGATGGCATAGTATCGAAACGTATCCGCGCCATATTCCTTGATCACTTCCTCTGGTAGAATGTAATTGCCCAATGACTTGGACATCTTTCTGCCAAGAGCATCCTGCACAAAACCGTGCATGTACACCGCCTTAAATGATGGCCGACGCATACTCATCATAGAAGCGACCATGAGCAGATTGAACCAGCCACGGATTTGATCTTTACCCTCAAGGATAAAATCAGGCGGAAACATCTTCTTAAACAAGTCCGTTTTCTGCGGATAGTCGAGGCAGTTCCACGATGCGCATCCGGCATCCACCCATACGTCGAGGATGTCTGGAATGCGCTCCTTGACGCCACCGCAAGAGCATTTGATAGTTATTTCATCTATCCAAGGCAGATGAAGCTCCTTGATCTTCTTCTTGCTGAGCTTTTCCAATTCCGCCACCGTAGACACAACAGTATAATTTTCGCATTTGGCGCACTTCCACACAGGCAATGGAGTGCCCCAATAGCGCTGCTTGGTGATGGAGTTATCACGCAAGTTCTTGAGCCAAGAATTGAAGGCGTTATACGCGGCCTGTGGAATCCAATAAACCTTGTCATTAAGCTTGATCATTTCATCTTTCAGGTCCTCAACCTTGAAGAACCATTGCTTTGTGGTGCGGAAAATAACAGGCTTATGGCATCGCCAGCAATGTGGGTACTCGTGCTCAACATCCGTTTCTTCGATAACCATGCCTGTTGCTTTCAAGGCGTCGCGAAAGCGATCATCATCCGCTCGCGCGCGCCAGCCAGAAAATTTACCCATGTCTTGGAAAACACCTTTTTCATCCACGCGATTAAACGGCGGCAAGCCATTGCGATGGCCAACTTCATAGTCCTCTGGACCGCAGCCAGGAGCACAATGGACAAGACCTGAGCCCGCGCTTACATCAACATATTCTTCAGAAAGAACAACCGTGTGAAGCTTTGGATTTGCATGCAATTCTTTGAAATATGCAATCTCTTTTTCGAGCGGGTGAACGTAGCGAAGCCCTTCAAGCGTATCGCCTTTAAACCCCTTAACAATCTCCATAGTTTTTCCAGCGACCGCCTGCACAACCATGCCGGCGAGGGCCTTTGCAAGAATCCAAATTTCATGCTTGCCTTTACCAATGTCGACTTTGGCGCGAACATACTCAAGTTCTGGATTTACCATGACGGCCATGTTGAAAGGAATAGTCCAGGGAGTAGTTGTCCAGACAACAAGATACTCGTTTTCCTTGCCGGTTACAGGGAATTTCAGGAAAATGGAAGTATCTTTCACACTTTGATACTCAAGCTCGTGCTTCGCGACAACGCTCGCGCAATCCGCGCACCAGGTCATGGTACGCACACCTTCATACAAGCGCTTGTTCTCGTCTGCCTTTTTAATCAGCCACCATTCGCCTTCGATAAATTCTTTCGTGATGGATTGATAAGCATTCTTGAAATCCATCCAGACGCCAAGACGGATGAAATCTTGGTTCATGACGAGCATGTTTTCAACGCAAAGCTTCTCACATTCCTTGACAAATTTGCCCACGCCAAACTTGAGAATGTCTTCCTTACCTTTCAAGCCGAGCTTTTTTTCTGTGGCATGTTCTGTTGGTAAGCCATGCATGTCGTAGCCAGCTCTATCCCAAACATTAAAGCCGGCCATGCGCTTATAGCGGAGAACCGCGTCTTTCAATGCCTTATTCCAGGCAGTTCCAATATGAACCTTACCCGATGTATATGGTGGACCATCGAGAAAATAGAAGATTTTTCCCTTTTTTCCTTTTGCTTTGGCCTTTTGGTAAACCTTATTCTTTTCCCAATAGGTCACTATCTCTGGTTCTAGCGTCTGAGGATCATAATTGCCAAGGGTGCTTGCCATAAGATTATCGATAAACTACTGGTTAATAAAGGTTTTTAGCTGCCAAGGTGACTCGACAGCTTCGCTGCCTTGCGTTGCGGCAAAGCCACAACCTTTTTAAACCCCCTGTTTTTCCTTTCACTAAAGATGGCAACAGAAGCTAAAGCGAACATCAAAGCGTTTAATACATGGAACACAGAAGGCATCGCGGTAGATGATCCCGGCATTAAGCCATATGTAACCATCCAGCCACGATACGTTCCAAAAACTGGCGGCCGTTATGCAGGCAAGGACTTCTATAAATCCAAGACCTTCATTGTAGAACGCCTCATCAATAAAGTCATGGTTCCTGGTCACAAGAGCAAGAAGCATTTTAGGACATCCGGCCACATGACGGGCAAAGCAAACACCGCATACCAAATTGTTTTCAACGCCTTCAAAAAGATAGAAGCAAAAACAAAAAAGAATCCAATCGAGGTGTATGTAAAGGCTATCGAGAATGCCGCCCCTCGCGAGGAAATTATTACCATCGAATATGGTGGAGCGCGTTATCCAAAAGCAGTTGAGTGCGCGCCACAACGACGCATTGATTTAACCTTGCGTTATTTCACCCAAGGCGCGTTCCAGAAATCATTCAACACAAAAAAGCATATTGAAGATTGCCTCGCGGATGAGATCGTTAACGCGTACCACTCAAGCCAAAATTCTTTGGCAATCGCGAAAAAGCTTGAGCTTGAACGACAGGCTGACGCGAGTAGATAAGCCAACAGATAAGCTGATTTTCTTATAGCACAGAAAAATATATTAACGAGCTCTCGCTATAAAGAGATATGCAACGTGGTATTATTGCAATATTGCTTTTACTTTCTATGAGTATTCTCGGCTGCGCTCTGACTGCAATAAAAGAAAATGTGAGCCAGCCTGCTGCCGCTCCTGATGTTGAACCTGTGGAACCGGCAATAGAACCAGTTTCGGAGGAATTGCCAGAAGAAATTGGAGATGAAACAGGCTCAGATACCTATTGCGAATCAGATAATGATTGCTGGTGCAGAATCTTTACTGGCGCACAATTCATACCAGGACGAAACCCTTGGTATTGTGATACAACAACAAATCGATGCAAGGGATGCACATACTTATAATAAAAGAGATTATAATCCATTAAACGGATGTTCTCCACCAACGCAATAATAACAAAGATTCTGTCTTGGCATACCTAGCTTTTCAAAAGTTTGAAGCATCCCATCTAAGGAAAGATATGCCATGCCCATGCCTAATGTTTCGCTAATCTGTTCTAGCGATCTTCCGCGCGCGATGAATTCCTCGCCAGGCGATGGATTCGGGGGCATATCAACACCGAACATGCAGCCTCGGGGAACATTATCAGTTCCAATAATCCCAACAGGGGGGATGTAATTTGCCAGGTATACCTTTTTCGCGCCAGCATCAAGCATCAGCTGCTTTGCCCAGCTCGCGTTATTGCCGCGGATCGTGCTATCGTCGATAACGATAGCTGTTTTTCCAGGCAATACTTCTAAAGCTTTGGGCAATATATAGAGATTTGCCTTGATCGAACTTGCACGGTCAGCTGCAGAAGATCCTTGAAAGGCGCGTTCATCCTTAACTTTGTAAAAAATTTCTTCAAAAGCAAGACCGGCAACCCTGGCGTAATATCGAGCTGCCGTTTCTGGACAGTTTGGCAAGAAGGTAACAAAGTCGGCATCGGGAGGGCGAAATTCCAGAGCGAGCATTTCGCCTAACGCTTCGCGAAGATGCCGAACACTCAGCCTGTTGAGATTAGATTCCCTATTCGCGATGTAGGTATATTCAAAAAAACAATGTCGGGGTTGTGAAGCGATAACGTTCTCTTTCCTATAGCCTCCATCCGGAGCCAAATAATAGATATGCCCTGGCTCAAGATCTTCGATGAAATCCCCCTTATTTTCTGTAAAAGCTATATCCTCCGATGCAACACCGTATTTGCCGCTTTTCTTTCCTAAAACACCCGGTTTAATGCCTGTTCTATCGCGTAAGACAAGAATCTCCTTTCGCCTCTTATCCGCAATGGCAAGCGTAAAAGCGCCATTGATCTGTTTCATCAAGTCATATTCGCCTCTTTGCCAGAAAAGGTGAATCAACCTTTCAGTATCGCATGTTGTCTGGAAGAGGCTTTTTTCTAGCCCCTGAAAATTACTCTCGTCAACTTGGCCATTATGCACAATAGCCATGTCACAATCGGAGATGAGAATGTGGCTTCCCCTGTGTTCAATCTTTCCGCCAATAACATGGGGATGGGCGTCTTCAAGAATCTTATCCTTTCTTCCTCTTGTTGCATAGCGAACATGTCCCATAAAGGTGTGGTATTTCGGATCGCCAAAAAGCCTGTAAAGGCCAACACGGCCAAAGCTTTCGACGCGGCCTTGCCACTTAACGACATCAATTTTATCATCGCTTATTGCTGCAATGCCGGCGGCTTCTCGCCCACGATGCTGAAGCTGCTCCATTAGAGAATATGTTTCGTCCAGCGAATGCGCCACGCATAAGCCGCAATTATGCTGCACGTCAGTCATGAAACACCCATATGAATGCAAAAGGGCTGTTGTTTAAATGTATTTTTATTCTAGAAAGATCAGCTTCCTGTTGTGCGTGACAGAAACAATGGATTACCATTATGTTGCTGTGCCTCAGCGAGAAGGGCAGGATCATGCAATAGTTCCGTTAAGGCGTATTTTTTATATAGTTTATTCACGTAAGGAAGCTTGTGCTTCTCGGATTTTTGCGTCGATAGTATCATTAGCGTCAGTCTCAATAGCCCAAGGAGAACGTGGTCTTCCTCGTTCCGTTTCATAGGTTGTGTTTCGTGTCCAGCCAATAGGTCGAAGTGTTGCTAAGTCCACTTTATGCGTTTCACGAAGCCAACGTAGGTCTTCAACAAGTTGCGTTTTTCGATAATAGTCACGATCTCCAGAGTTGAATTGAAAGGCCAAGAGATTGACTACCTTTTGATCCATGCCTAACAAGGAAAGGGACTGTTGTGCGCCACGGTAGATGGTTGTATATGGTGGTGGATCAATAAATGCCATACGCGTCACGGCAGCAAGATAAAGATTCCCCCAATCATAATACTGTGGATCTTCCATCGCTGCAGGTAAGTCAGGGCATTCAATCAATAACAAATTTGTAGCCATGATATATACTAAAAATAAACTGCTTAAATAGCTTTGGCAATTTCTTATGCTCCTTTATCCTTCATGTGATACACCCTTTTTCAGTGTCCCCCGTATAGGCATGGAGGACACCGAAAAATAGGTCTGAGAACATACCAAAGCAAAATGTTTAAATAGTAAAATGAGAATAGCACAGGATATGGTAGAAAAAAAAGAGGATCTTGGTTTGTATCAATCGCAGGTGCAAACCGATGTCTCGTTTACCGCGTTTATGACCGCAGTGGTGGTGTTCTTTACCGGCCTTTTGCTGACAGAATTTGAAAGCTATGACATCTCCATTAAGGTGCCCATTTCATTTCTTATCATCAGCATCTTCGGCTTTCTGTACTCGACGATGATCTTTTCTAATGCAGCAGGCGAAATCAATCAAGGCAGATTGGCAAAGGCCAAAAAACACCTGCTCCTGGGGGATATCCTATCAGAGTACCTTGGCGTGTATCTGCTTATCATTTCTTTGCCCCTTATCATTAATGTTATTACTACGGATACATTTTTACGCGGCGTAACAGTTGTTTCCTCGCTGGCGGGCTTAGCGCTGTATCAGTTCTCTCACTTCTCCGTGCTGGAGCAGCATTTTAAAGAAGGATATGATGTTTTCGCCGCAGCAATCCTTCTGTTTGCCATCGGGTTATTTTTTGCACAGCTCTTCAAGTGGTATTTTGCTCAGCTTTCTATCGTCTTCTTACTCTTTGTTTTGTACATTACATATCTTGCCATAAAGAGAAATATGTAATAACGCAAACTCGCCGCTCTGGGCTATCCACTGACTAAAGCCCGTGGTTTTACGCCCCTCGCCTCTGACAGGC
>JACQMX010000104.1 GCA_016203375.1 Candidatus Woesearchaeota archaeon
GCCTGAATCATTGCGATTGCTTGATATCCAAGAATATCCTGCGCCACGACATGAAAATAAAACTCAAGAAACCGCTGCTATAAAACAGCATAGCGATGAGAAAGAAGAGAGCGAAGAAGATAATAAAGAGCGTTGGAAGGCCTGGAGAAGATAACAATAGAAGATATGATTGAGCAACGCTCATGAAATAGAGAAATATGTAATATCCCAAGAAAAATTGGACACCCACAATCATAAACAGGGTAAGGAAAAATGAAAGTTTAGGAATAAAGAGGAGGATAGCTATGAGAACCGCAAGCCCAATGACAAGGAAGAGAACACGCAACAGATCGCTCAGCACCACGCCATGCGTCAGGATATCAACGCCAACGATAGACACGTCCTGGCCTTCTTGGATTCTTGTTATCTTGAAAATAGGAGAAAGAATAAATGCCAAGGCAGCGGGATAAAAGAGAGCGAGAAGCAATTTTGGCGTCGGTATGCGCTCTTCCTTATAGAGCAAGCGCCAGATGTACACGGGGCCAAAAAAGAGGAAGAGAATAGCGAGGGCATTGAGAACATAGAGCGCAACAATACCTATTTTTTGCCATAATACCGTTGCACCTGCCACGTCAATGAGTAATAATGAAAAGAGTGAATCGTGTGATGGTCCAAAAGAAGCAAAATAGGATACATTTTTCCCCACTAAATAAGGAATGATAAATGTGCCAATGTCCGTAAGAAGATGAAGGACAAGCATACCGCTAACGCCTAAAAAAACTGTTCTTCGTTCCTTGAAAAGATCGAGAAAACGATGATAAAAACTATGCCCAATGTCTCCTACTTTGTAAATGATAGTGCTGACGTGAAATTGCTTATGATATTTGATGAAAAAGAAGAGATAAAAGAAGACAGCAAAGAAGATAATCCACGACTTGATGACCCACGCGAGCCATTCCATGACTAGGTTAAACACGATCATAAAGAAGGCGAGAAAGACAAAGAAGGACGTAAAGACGCGCACAAAGCGAACCCCAAACGATGATGGCATGCCTTCATGGAATAAACCGAGGATGCTTGGCCGTACAATCTCGGTTTTGAAAAGCAGCTGGGATAAAGCGAGGCAAATGAGGATGGCAGCGCCAAGATAAAAGCCGTAAATCTCAATTGTTTCCGCCAAAGGAAATTTAAGCAGATAAATTTTTCCACCAAGTGCAATACTCTTTTGGAAGAGCAGGTTGAAATCAAAGAGATAAAAGGATTCCTTTGTCAGTTCCTTCGAAAAGGTGAAGAAATCCTTCAGGATGAGGCAAAAGTACGCGAAAATGAGCAAGCCATCGACGAGTTTGCTCTTTTTGCCAAAGAACAATTCTGAGAGATCAATCTTGTAAAACAAGTACCCCATACCGATCCAAGCGATAAGCTTTTTTATTACCATAACATCGCCTGGAAGGAAATAGAGGATACCAATAACGCTCATGGCAATGAGAAGGATAAGGATGATTTCTTCAATGCCAACTTTGATCTTAGTGGTGAGGCCGTCCATACGATCGCAACTCGGAAAAATTAGTGAGGAGGTGTTATGTTAAGAACAAGCAAAGGAGAAAGCCAATCACGACACCAATGCAAATGCCGGTGATGAGCTCTTTGGTGCCATATTCAATGACTTCCGGCGTTTTCTTCAAGGCCATGATCATTCGCCCCGACGCTTGCCTGGCGTTGCTTCTCGAAGCTCAATGCTTCCTAAGGCCCACAGTACAGCTGCGGTACCAAATAACAAAGGGAACAGAAGCAACTCTTTGCCGTTCAAGAGGTAATCTAATGAGCCGTAGAAGATTGGCCGATTGGCTCCCCACATGATAAGATACAAACCAAGGCCAAATAGGGAAGCCGCAAAGAAGAGGAAGAGAAGCCCAAGTATCTCATGCTTGCGGAGATTATGACGATATTCAAGTGCACGATCAGTCATAGCCATCATAAACACGAGAGAGGTATTTAAATGTTCTCTACTACCTATAGATAATGAATAGATAACAGGCATGGGCTCTGTCCCGAATCTCGCTTTCGCTCGGCTGGAATGGGTTCGGAGTTAGGGTAAGGAGTTCGGAGTACGTCGAAGGAACTCTTTACTCCAGACCCATAACTCCGAACCAAATAAGGCACCAGCTACATTCTGGACAGAGCCACATGTATGAAAAAGCATTTAAAGAAGACAGTCAAAAATGCCCATATGAACAAAATGCAGAAGCTAGGCATATTCCTTTTTGGTATGGTACTATGTATTTTTCCCATTGCTATGGCAGAGATACCGCAGGATGTAACAGCATATTGCACCTCCTTCGGCCCGCAAGAATGCTCCCAGCATTCCTCCTGGTTCAGCATAGATGCGTGCAAGAGCATGATCAAGTGCGTTGGCGACATGGATATGGACACGTTCGAATTCAAAGGCTGCAAGACCGTACTCAGGAATGTGTTTGATGATTGTGAAAATTATCCATCTACATTATGCTATAACGACGTAGCGTATGACACAAGCTATTCTGAAACATGTGGTGAGAATAGTGCGCGATTTCGCACAATAGACTCGTGCGGAAATCCAAAAGAATTCGGGGCTTGTATCAAGCTGTATACTTGCGAAGACGCTACGATCAGCCCATATATAGGTACTTCTATAACGCTGCATATAAATTGTGAGACAGAAAGCACGGCTTCTGCCGTTGAAGAGCGGCCAGAAACCCCGCAGCCAGAGATGGAAGATGGCGGGGAACGAGCCAGACGACAAGAAGAGCCAGAGCCTAAAGAAAACAAATCGATGAATCTTTCGCAAGCCAAAAAAACGAACAGAACACCAACACTATCCCCAAAACGTGAAGAAAAACGTGAAGAAGGCACGCTTTCATCGCCAAAACCTTCAGTTTTATTGTGGGGTTTTTTTATCGCGCTTTTCTTAGCGGCAATAGGATATCTTCTGTATCGATATTTCTGGCATAAATAGAGAAAGAGATTTGATTTTCCGTAACTATCTTTATAAATCCGTCCTTTTTCTTTATTATAATGAAAAAACAAATGGGCATCACAACAATAACGGAAGATCCAACAATAGACCTCGCTCTCGATACCTTGCGCATCAACAAGCAAGCCTTGGTATTTGTCAATTCAAAACGCTCTGCGGAAAAGACAGCTGAAGATATCTCCAAAAAGATCAAGCTTGAAGGACAACAAAAAGTAGAGCTCGAGCAGCTCGGCGAGCAGGCCTTGCATGCCTTAGCCAAGCCAACCAAGCAATGTGAACGGCTTGCCTCCTGCATAAAGAAAGGCATTGCCTTCCATAACGCTGGCTTAGTGCAGGAGCAGAAAGAACTCATTGAAGACAGTTTTCGTGCAGGAAAAATTAAAATCATCTGCTGCACGCCAACGCTTGCCGCCGGAGTTGACTTGCCATCGTTTAGGACTATCCTTAAGGATCTCAAGCGCTTTAGCTCTCCTCAAGGCATGGTGTGGATCTCCGTGCTCGAGTATGAGCAGATGGCTGGCAGGTCAGGCAGACCAAGGTATGATACGTACGGCGAAGCAATCGCCATTGCCTCAAGCGAGAAAGAGAAGGAAAACATCTTCGAGAAATATGTCTGCGGCACGCCAGAGGAAATCTATTCAAAACTCGCCGTAGAGCCGGTGTTGCGAACGTACATACTTTCCCTTATCGCTGCGGAGTTTGTGACCAATAAGCAGGAAA
>JACQMX010000113.1 GCA_016203375.1 Candidatus Woesearchaeota archaeon
CTTACAAAATAAGATTTTTAACACTTTTCATAGAAAAATTTATAAGGTAATTACTTAATTAATAAGATTAACATTGTAGCGGCACCTGAAAAAGAGGGGCAAAAACGCCGAATAGAACCACCTCCCTCTAGACAGACTTCTCTTGATCAAGTTCTTGATCCGGTTCTCGCGAACGAACTTCTCGCCTTCGTGCGGGACCGCACCCTTACGAAAGAGCAGGTAAAACAGTTTTTTAGCCCAGCGTTCTATGATTGGTACCTCCAAACCTTGGACGCGGTGCCTCTTTCCATATTTCAAAACGACTATCTCAGTTCTTTGGAGGCTGTGGTAAAATATCTCAAGGAGAATCTTGGGTATCGATTTGTAAAGATAGCCAAGCTTCTCAACCGAAATACGAAGACTATTTGGGCAACCTATGCAAACGCCGCGAGAAAAATGCCTGTGGCATTTGCAATCAAACAATCTCGTTTCTTTATACCCCTCTTCTTATTTCAGAATCGCGTCTATAGCCCATTAGAAGTTGTCGTACGCTATCTCAAGGAAGATTGCCAGCAGACGTATCATCAAATTTCTCTTCTTTTGAATCGTGATGACCGTACCATTTGGACCACATATAATCGCATGGTAAAGACAAAGGGAGAAAAAAATGTCTAAAGAAGAAAAATCGCTAAAAAAAGAAAGCATATCTCGTGCAGAAATAGAAAAAAGACTTCACCATTATACACAATTTAAAACAAAACTGCTTTCTGCACTTGCTTCTTTAAATGACCAGCTTAGAAAAGGTCAACTTTCAGAAAAAGATTATGCCGCAAGCGTCGAAAAATTATGTGGCGGCACATCACAGCAAAAAATCGACTATTACGATTCCATCATTAATGGGTGCAAAGAAGAACTTCATGCATCCGGGAAGCAGCACGGAAGAAAGCCGATATTCTCCGTAACTTCTCTTACGGTGGTGATTGCCATAATCCTCTTTGCTCTGGTTATTGCTATTCCAAACTGGAACAGCATCAAAGGATTTGTCGTCTATCACCCGCAATATGTTGATGTTGCTGTCAATACCTTTGTTCCTGAGGATGCAGTTATTCTCCTTTCTGCTGATCAACAAGAGTTAACCATGAATCTTAGCGAGCTTAATCTCACCCTTATTACGAGCGTCTATCAGCATACGCTCATCCAAGGGTATTATATCGAAGAAGTAACCCTTGATATCGCGAATCTTAGCTTTGCGAATGCTGCTGAGTTCACGTTGCGCATTTTGCATAACGGAAGCCTTCTTTTCAACACTACGGTGCCAATCCTTTCTCCTGTTCCAACTCCCTCCCCAGCAGGCCAACAACCACCGCAATCAGAAAGTGATCAACAGCAAGACGTTGGAATAAACACGCCCCTAGATACTAATACTACATCTGCGCTATCACCAATCCCCACAACATCCACAATATCATTTATCGCCAAGCTGAACAAGGAAGCCTACGCGATAAACGAAACGGTATTCATACTTATTACGCCGGAAAATGCAAGCTATAGCATTACACTTACTGATTCAGTTGAGGCTGTTGCCACCATTGATACGCTCAACCTAACTCCTCAATTACAAGGCCAGTATAGCTTGAATGTCCTCCTTTACATTGGAGACCAAAGCCAGCGATTTGTGCTTCCCTTCACCGTTGGTGATGTTACTAATATTTCTACAAACATCACGAGCAATATCACGAGCAATGCGACAAGCGCTACGGCACAGCCAATTTCCGCAACTCCTCAAATGCTTAGCACAAGCGGCGATGTTCGTGTTCCTCCGTTCGAGCGTATACGAGCAGATAGGGCTTCTGCGCCTCAAGGATGGTATATGCAGCAAAGCGGCTTAACGGATACTGATGAAGCCTGTGTCGATGAAAACAGCTGGGAACTTACGGATGAAAGCTACAGGGGCTCAAAGGCGATGGTATACCGCCCAACAAGGGATACGCTCGTTTGCGGATTAAAGCTCGCATCGTTTAGCACTGTGGCCGCAAACCAGTATCTCGTGGAATTCTATTTCAAGACGAACTTTACGAATCCAATTTCGACGTTAAGTTTCTTGAATTATGGGGATGATAATTGCGAGGTAGTGTTCAATGGCAACCAGATTGTTGAAAGCAATGAGTGCACTGCCACGCTAACTGATGCCCAGAATGGCTGGAAAAGAATATCCATCGTCTGGCCGATTAACGAGCATCAGCCTGCTGATCTTTACTTTAGTCCACCAACCCTCCTTCGCGCGAATGGAGAAAATGGTGCAATCATCATTGACGAGGTTTCCATAAGCAAGATACGATGAAAGCAAGAAACATCATTCGTTGGATAGTGTACCTTTCCATCTTCCTTAGCTGCGTCTCTTTTGCTGCAGCGATTAATGGGACTATCGTCTGGTCGAATAGCAGCATCGTTGGAGGTATTTTTGCCATTCCTTATACTTCACCAACAACAATCGGCACGACCTACAATGCCATCAACACAACCAACTCCGCAATACAATACCTGAAGGCCGAAACAACCTTTTATCGCGATGAAATGATTGTCGCGTTATCGAATGTCAACGGATCGCTGTACGTTCTCAAGTGTGTTGACCGGTGTGATGCACAGGCGGACTGGTCAATTATTGGCAACCTCACCAACGCGATCAATTCAAGCCACATCGATAGGCAAGCGTTCGATATAGCATACGAACAATCTACCGGGCGCGCCATGGTCGTTTTCACCAACTACTCCACTGCCGGCAAGGCGTATTATTGCCTTTACAATGGCACAAACTGGACCCCTGCTGCAAACTGCAATGGCAACTTTTCTCCCGGCACAGGAAACGAAATCGACTTTGGAACAGGCGGCGTTCCCTTGTGGATAGAGCTGGAACCAAAAAACATGAGCGATGAGATACTTATCGGGATACTGGATAACAGTAGCGCCTATGCCGCGGCTCGCTGGAATGGAAGCACTTGGCTGAATATCGCTAGTTTCGGTACAGGTGCAGCAACGAACTTCACGCAATCCTTTGACCTTGCTTATGAAGCATTATCGGGTAATGCCGTCATGGCCTTTGATAAAACCGCGCTTGATGGAACAACACAGCATAGAAATTACACCTCTAGTGGATGGAGCAGTGCAGATAGCACTGGTCCAGATACGGGTGCGGGAAACAATAATTGGATTGAGCTCGCGTCTGATGCAACCTCCGATCGAATTTCCATGATGGTTGGCGACTCTGAAGCTGATGCGCATCTATATATCTGGAAGCCTGATGGTTCCAACAATTATTTCATGCCCAGTGGAACCGATCCTATTGATGCGATCATTGAGCCAACAACCGGAAAGGACGTTGCCACGGTATGGTCAAAAACAAATGCGGTAGCGCTGTTCTCATATACAGATAACAATGCCGCCACACAAGATGTGGCTTGCTGGACATTATCCGGCAATTTCACTGCGGTAACCGCAGATGTTGGCGGCAGCAACTCAAATGATGTCGATGGGGTTGTTTATTTCCAATCCCCTGAAGGAGGCGTTGCCTTAGCCTTGCGCGAAGATGTTGTTGATGACTTGATCGCGACGTACTGGAATGGCACCGCGTGCCTTGCAGGAAACTTTACTCGCATTCCCACTACAGGCGTTCTTGAATCCACACTCTCCGTAACTACGGATAACGCCCCCCAAATGCCGTATTCATTTGCGTACAATAATCTTGATATCATCAGGCCATCTGTTTCAAATCCAACCCGCAATGGAACGGTGTTAAGCTTGGGAGGAAGCGTTCAGATAAATGTTACAGCAACGGATAATATCCGTATTGGGTCTGTCTTGCTTGGAAATTTCACAAACCAGACGATGACCTCGATAGGCACTAATGTCTTCCAGATTAACACAACACCGTCAAGCCTTGGCTGTTCCGAGAACAATACGGTGTGCCAGGTATTTTTCTACGGCATAGATGGCGCGGGGAACACTAATGCAACCACATCCCTCAGACTTGACATCCTTGCTTGCGGCCAAGCGATCAATGCCTCGACTACCATGACAAATAATTTCAATAACTGTTCTGGCACTGCTATTACTATTAATGCGAGTAATTTGGTGTTCGATTGCCTGAACTTTAACATCACTTACGCGACGAATGACTTTGGATACGGCATTAATGCGACTGATAGAACCAATGTCACTATCCAGAATTGTAATATTTTTAATGGGAATGCGAGCATAACGAGCCATGCCGGTATATTTTTTTCACAGATGAAGGATGGCCAGATCCTTAACAATGTTCTGAATATTTCCGAGAATCAGGGAATTCACATAGAATTTCTTTCCAACAATAACACTATAGCGAATAATCGGGTAAACAGCACCTCTTTCCCTCTTATCTTTGAAAATGCTCATGGCAATAATGTGACTAATAATACCGCATTTGCGGCAGACGGTGCTAGTGCTATCCGACTTAGTGATTCGCTAAATAACAGTCTTACTAACAATGTTGCTTCTGGGATGCTTGGCATGGAGGTTATTTCATCATCTCATAATAATACATTTATTAACAATCGCGGCATTGGTCTAGGTGATAACGGCCTTACGATCACCTCCTCTAATGGTAACAATTTTACCAATAGCACCTTTATCAGCAACGCAAGCATTGCCATTTCTGTTGTTGGCACTGACAATATTTTTACCAACATCTTCGCCATCATCAATCGTACTGGAACAGGAATTTATGTGGGTAACTCGGCGAACCAGTTTGTGAACACTACAATACGCTCCAATGGAACATGGATCTTTTCTAATCTTCCTGGTACAAATAATTTCACCAACACTCTATTTAACGCGACGAATGGAAGCATTCGCATCCTGCCAATTGTAACTATGCCAGACTCTACAAATGTCTCGCTTGCGAATCTGAATATCTCTTTTAATCGTGCCTTCCTGAACAGCGTGGCGCTTTCTTTCCTGAACACCAGTGCGGAAATCACCTTAAGGAATATTTCGTTTGAAGATCCGATACCAAGAGTTGACTTTGAGGATGATGGGACGTTTGTGGATTGTTCCGCCTCTATCTGTACTGAGTTAAGCTTTGCCAGCGGCGTGTTTGTGTATAACGTGACCCGCTTCACAACATATAGCAGCAATGAAACTGCTCTCGCCTGCGGGCAAACTATTACAACAAATAAAACACTTGACAGCAACCTTAATACATCTAGCGGAACGTGCCTCACGTTGGGGGCGGATGGGCTCACGCTCAATTGCGCTGGTTTTAATTTGAGCGGTGGTGGGAGTGGCACGGTTGGCATTCTGGCGGAGAACAGGACTGGTCTTATTATTGCGAATTGCACTATTCGGGATTTCGCTACTGGGGTAAACTTCAGTCGGAATGTTAATCATAGTCGGATTGTTCAGAACTTGTTCCAGAACAATACGAATGATGTTTTCCTGAAGTCTTTTACGCTTGATGGTCTGGTCTCTAACATTACGATTGCTTTCAATCGATTTAATGCAACGCAGAGCGTTGCTGTCACTTCATCGGTAGGCCTCTCGACTAGCCGCATCCTGAATTTTACTATCACGGACAATAATTTTACAAGTTCCGCAAATAGTGATGGCATCAGTCTTCGGGCAACGAATACCAGTATTGAGCGAAATATATTCCAAATAGCAGGTACCCCTATTGCTTTGCCTCAATCTCTTGATAATATTTTAATAGCAACCAATAACTTATCTGTTAC
>JACQMX010000099.1 GCA_016203375.1 Candidatus Woesearchaeota archaeon
GTATTACTAACTCTATAGAGGGGTGGTTGGGATCAAGAGAGAAGACGATATAGATGCAAAAGTCGAGCAAGCCCGACGAGAGATAGACGTGCGCGCGCAGAAAATCGAGACGCTACGAGCGCGCGGGATTAATCCGTTTCCTTATAATTATCAAATTTCACATTCTCTAGGTGATTTCCGCCAAGAATTTAACGATCGGATCAAGGAGCCTGGAACACTTGAGGATCGAGTCAGCATTGCCGGAAGATTAATGCTCAAGAGAGCACAAGGAAAAATAAGCTTCGGGCAACTTGAGGATCATTCTGGTCGTATGCAGATAATGGTAGAAAATGGTACCGTAGGTGAAGATAATTACGCCCTCTTTTGTGAGTGGATAGATCGAGGGGATATCGTTGGTGTTACCGGTGTGCCAATGCGCACAAAGCGAGGAGAATTATCGGTAAAAGTGGAGGAAGTGACTCTCCTTACAAAAGCAATCCGACCATTACCTGAAAAGTGGCATGGCATCAGTGATCCAGAACTCCAATATCGAGATAGATCAACATATCTCGCAACAAATCCGGAAGCGCGACAACTGCTCGTTCAACGCTCGCAGGCGATAACAGTTATGCGAGAGCATTTTAACCAGCTTGGCTTTCTAGAGGTAGAGATACCTCTTCTTCAGCCAATCTACGGTGGTGCCTCAGCGCGACCGTTTACGTCGCATGTCAATGCGCTTGATATGCGCGTGTACTTGAGCATCTCTCCAGAATTATATCTCAAACGCATTGTTGCAGGGAATTTCTTTCAAGGTGTCTATACCATTTGCAAGAATTTCCGCAATGAAGGCATTGATCACACGCACAACCCGGAATTCACCATGATGGAAGTGTATAAGGCGTTTTGGGATTACAACGACATGATGCGACTGACAGAAAATGTCTGGGCGGAAATCTTCGATAGAGTTCGAGGAACGACAAAAGTGAAATATGGCACTGAAGGAGAGGGTCCTGGTATTGTTGAGCTTGACTTTACCCCACCATGGCGCAGAGCGAGAATGCTTGATCTAGTACATGAATACACCGGAATTGACGCGACACAGATGGATGCTAAAGAACTTCATGCAAAAGTTCGAGAAGCATATGAAATGAGAAAAATTGATGACCGTAGCCATGATGGGAAGTTGTTTAAACAATCTTCATGGGGAGAAATTGTTGGCGAACTATTTTCGCTTTATGTAGAAGAGCATTTAATTCAGCCAACAATCGTAATTGATCATCCGTTGGAATCCACACCATTATGCAAGTGGCATAGAAGCGATTCACGCTTGATTGAGCGTTTTGAGCCGTTTGTCTATGGTGTTGAGATCGCCAATGCCTATTCTGAGTTAAATGATCCAATTGTACAGAGAAGATTGCTCGAAGAGCAAGCCGCAAAAGGCCGTGCAGGCGATGAAGAGGCGCACCAGATGGACGAAGATTTCGTGCGCGCTATCGAACTTGGCGTGCCGCCTATGGGTGGCTTAGGGATAGGCATTGATCGCTTGGTCATGTTTCTTACGGGAGCAACGTCCATACGGGACGTTATTTTCTTTCCCCTTCTGCGACCAGGCTATAAATAACTATAGCTACAAGAAAGAAGGTGGGCATTATGGAACAAGAAAAATATGGAGTGGTAGTTTTTGGAGCGGGAAAGATTGGGAGAGTTGTTGCACAATTTTTCGCAAGCCATGATGCATATTGTGTATCTTTAGTTGACATAAATCGCGATGCGCTGGCGCGTGCGAGTAAGGATTTTCCACAGATAACCACCATCAGCATCGCAGAAGGAAATGTATTGGAATATGAAAGAGCACTTCAGCAGGCGGATGTTGCCTTTAGCTGTTTACCCTTTGATGCAAACCCTCTTATTGCTACAGCAGCTAAAAGAGTTGGAGCGCATTACGTCGATCTGACAGAAGATATTGAAAGTACCGCCGCTGTCATGCAAATCTATGGTGATACCAATCTTGTTGCCATACCACAATGCGGCTTAGCGCCCGGCCTCATCAATATCTTAGGCGTTCACGTAATGGGAAAACTTGACGAGGTTGAAACGCTAGAGATGAAGGTTGGCGCACTTTCGCAACACCCGAGCAACGATCTTGATTACCACATTACGTGGAGCGTTCATGGGTTGATCAATGAATATATCAAACCCGGAACGGCGCTTCGGGATGGAGAAATCGTTTCAACGACGCCACTCGAAGAGTTACGTCATGTCATCGTCAATGGACGAGAATATGAATCGTTCAATACATCTGGTGGTGTCGCAGATCTTCCGCAACGATGCAAGGGAAAAGTAAAGAATATGGATTACCAAACGATACGGTATCGCGGCCATCGAGATAGCCTCAAACTTCTTCTGGAAACACTGGGCTTTAAGCATGATTCGCATAAGCTTGAAGAGCGATTTGAACAATATCTCGGCACGACAGACCAAGACGTTGTTGTCATCCATGTAAAGGCAGCGGGGAAGAAAGACGGAAAATACCATGTCGAAACGATAGGCCAACACATTTATCCACAACAAATCAATGGCATTCATAGAACAGCTATCGCGATAACTACGGCAGGGACGGCATGTGGCGTTGTGGAACTCCTACGGCAAGGCAATATCGGACAGCGTGGAGGAGTTTTATCCCAAGCTGATATTCCCTATGATAAACTGTTAGAAACGCCATTCTTAGATGCGTACAGAAAACAAATAACGTGAAACGAATGCATCCAACAGACAAACCAATCGGCATAGGCGTGCTCGGTTACGGAACCATCGGAACAGCAGTTATAGAGTATTTTCTTGACAAGAAACCAGATGGATTAAAGATAAAATCCGTCCTCATCCGAGATCCAGCAAAGCCACGAACACGCTCAATGCCACTAACAACAAGCCTTGACGATATTATTCACGATGATGACATCCAGATTGTTGTGGAACTTCTCGATGGCAATAAAGATGATAAAGCCTACAATGCGATCCGACAGGCGCTTGAACAGAAAAAAAGTGTCGTTACTGCCAATAAGGCGGTTATGTCAAAATATCTTGTTGACCTGATCACGTATGCGGATACGCAAGATGTCAGCATCGCGTTTGAGGCATCTGTCTGCGGCTCCGTGCCAATCATCAGAACGCTTAATGAATTCCTCCGTTATGATGATATCACCTCCATTACTGGCGTGGTCAATGGAACCTGTAATTTCATTCTTTCAGAGATGATGAATGGAAATAGTTTTGACGCGGCATTGAAAGTCGCGCAATCGCGCGGCTATGCAGAATCAGATCCGACCTTGGATCTTGATGGCACCGATTCCTTGCAAAAACTAGCTATTCTCGGCTCGCTTGCATTTTCAAGGGAAGTTCCTCCAACACAGCTGTATCAATGCGGCTTAATAGACAAAGCAGGAACTCGTTTGCTTGACCCTGCTGATTTCTACTTTGCGAAGCGAGAAGGATACACAATCAAGCTCATTGGCTGCGTCCGACGAGAAGATGACACCATCGTTGGCGGTGTTTTTCCTGCCTTTGTGCCAACAAGCCATACACTCTCCACTGTTACCGGATCATTCAACGGCCTCGTAATCGATGGCGATCTTATCCAGAGCCATTGCTACATTGGCCCTGGCGCTGGAGGAGCGCCAACCGCGAGCGCGGTGATATCTGATATTTTTGATGTCTCTGCAAGAATTAGGGGAGAATTCCCACTTTGTTATGGCATTCGCGAACGTGGCCTGTCGCTCGGCAATTTTGAAGATAGCCTCTCCGAAGGATATGTCCGTTCTTACTCACCTAACATACCTGGCGGCTTTGCGCAAAAATTAGGCATTTTATCACAATTAGGCGTAAATGTGAATTCTGCCATCAATGTGGAAGGAATAGTTCGACCGGGAACGGATGCTGATGAAACACCTGATTTTATTCAGATATTTCCGGCGAAAAATAGAGTTATGCGAAAAGCGCTGGATAATTTCTCAGATAAAGGCGTCCATGATCCATTCTTTTTGCGGATGGTACGCTAAACAAAAAATGCGGGGGGCAGGACTCGAACCTGCGAACCCACTAAGGGAACGGATCTTAAGTCCGTCGCATTTGACCACTTTGCTACCCCCGCTAATGGTGCTGCCCTTAGGAACCCGTACGCAAGATTAGGGAATCTTTCGTACCGCTAGAGATTTCCTAACAATGGAGATTCGTAAGAGGCGTCATCGACAAAAAGCTGTTTATTTATAAATCTTCGTCTTTATAGTTTGTCTCAAGAAAGTCTCAAACGGAGACATTTGAGACTATTTGCGAGCGTTTATAATATTCTTTCCAAGACCAAGCTTTTCGAGTATACCATTCATGTCTTGTATCATTGCTGGTGATCCACAGATATAGATTTCCGCACGTTTTGTATTCACAAAAGGTACATGTTTCGCTATCATATCTTCAGAAAGTCTTCCAGTGAAATAATGCACAGAATTGGAGCTTATGTTGGTAAATGTGGTTATTACCTTGAATCTTTCTACATATTTTGCGGCAAGATGCTCTAATTCCTCACGATAAAGATATTGCTCTGGCGTCTTTATCGAATAAAATAGGATTGCTTTTCGTTTCATTCCATCCATTGCGAGATGCCGTATCATAGGCAGCACTCCTGCAAGGCCCGTTCCCCCTACAACAAAAATGCAATCGTTGTCAGAATCATGCAAAACATGCGTACCGTGAGGACCGTCAAGGAATAGTGTATCACCAACACGCAATGTGGCGAGATGGGATACAAGCGGATTAGAAGCGGGAGAGATTCGAACACAAAATACAAGCGTATCTCGCATCGCTGGTGGCGAAACAATGGCGAATGGACGCTTGATCATTTCTCCATCATCACCCTTCACATGCGCATGCGTGACCATCATGTGCTGACCAGGTTTAATGCACATTGATGCAAGCTCTGGGAAAGAGACGCGAAACTCTTGAATACCCGGTACCAATTCCAGGATAGCCGTTATCGCAGCGGTGTACATCCTTGTTCTCGTAATTGGAGAGAAACTTATAAAGTTAACGTGTAAAGCTTAAGGAAAAGATGGTGACGGAGACGGCCAAAAAATTTATAAATAACGTACTATTGAGAGCGGTATGCAAAAAGATACAAATTGGGGGACGCAAAGACCGACAGAAAAGTCTTGCCGAATCACACCTTTCTATTACCACACGACACCAGTGGTGTGCCTTCCTGACTATAATTTAGAGTCGTATGCAGGAATAAAAAATGACGCCCAATTCCCGATGCGAAGCGGCAAGCAGGTGAAAGATGATATTGATGTCTTCTTCAGCTTCAACAATGGCAGGGAACTTCACCTCGCCAGTAAAAAAGTAAAACTCATGAAGGGCCAACGTGTCTACACACGCATCGATAATCTCTTTCCAGGCATCACGCCGAATTATCCATATCTCATCGGCGTGCACAAGGTTCCTACAATTTATTCTGGCACGAAAGAAAAGATGTTACAGGAAAGGTCATTGACTGAAACAGAACTCAACTGGTGGGGAACAGAAACCACGCAATTCCATGACTTTTATTATCAAGGAGGTGGAAAGGGAGCAGTACTCTACACCATTCCGCCGTTTGTGAATGATGAACGAATTCGAAAATCTGGTGACATTTTATTCTTCAGTCCAAATGGTTTTATTAGTCCAACCGTAACGTCGCTAGTGCTTGCAATCAATTGGTCAACAAATCATGCATACAAAACAACAGTATCGTTCATGTACGAGATCTGCGATGCAAGTGGTAAGACACTCACCACAGAAGAAGTGCGTATTGCGCCTTTTGGCCTTGCGGTAGTTGACATTAAAAAAGTGCTTGAACGACGACTTGGTTCTCGCTTTGAATCGTTTCTCAAGGGAGGGAAGAGCGTTTTCTGCCGCGGCATCAGCGTTGGCGGAAGCCTTATCCTTACTATGATGAATATTGACCATGCGCTGAAAGTTGTCACTATTGAGCATTCAACCATCCCACAACACTTTTGTTCCACTATCCCATCGAATAAACCAGGGACATATATAGTGAAGAAAAATGCTACGGAGTTTTTTAAGAAAAAGTTTGAAAAGGCGCAACGAAAGGAAAAGGCATGAAAAAAATGTTGGAAAAACTCAAGAAGATACGCAACCTCAAACCAAGGCAAATGCTCAAACTTGCGACAGCGCAGATGCGCCTGCTTAACCTCGCAGACTTATGGTATTTTATGGAGACAAAACCATTCCATACACGCCTGCAGCTGATGAATTTCTATTCGACACTTTTTCCTCAGGTAAATACAGATACCACATATAGCGTTTACATAAATTATTTGAATGGCAAACGACTAAAAGAGATACATGGAGCGTTGAAGACAAACGAGACAAAGTATATCGAGCTCGCAGACGTCCTGGAAGGAACTGGCTGCTCAGAAGGCACGCTCTATTGGGTTATCTCCCCCCCGCTTACAGTTCGGAAAGAGGCATGGAAACTTGGCATTCGACAGTTTCATGATCGAGGCTATATTAGCTATCATTCGGATAAAGGAGGGTATTCGGTAATACATGGCATTAGTTCGTATGTCCAGCATGGGAAAAATGCTCGTCGTCTAAAGAAGGTATATAGCCGATTAGACCAGGAACCATTCGTTACCGGAGTAATGATAGAC
>JACQMX010000100.1 GCA_016203375.1 Candidatus Woesearchaeota archaeon
TTAGAAAGATTTAAATAGCCCTATTATCCATATACCAAGCAAAGGAGGCAGATTGATGAAGTATAACCGACTCGTGATTGTTCTCGTTCTCTTTGCTGTATTCCTGTTACCAGCATGTAAGCCTAAAGGCCCCACCGTGGAAGTAACCACCCCATTTATTGGCGGCGCAAATGGCTTATTGGCTAGCTTTATCGAAGGCGCACCTCCAGAATACATCTTTGACAACGGCAATTACCCATTCGGCATCAGCGTCAAGCTCGAGAATGTGGGTGAAGATGCAGTGGAAGTCACGGATGCGTATGTAGAAATCCAAGGCATTAATCCAATTGATTTTGGCAAGGCAAGCCAGGCTGATTTGAAGCGTAATCTCCCAAATAGATTAGAAGCTGCAAGAAAAAATTTTGATGGCACTATCTTACCTGGCGGACAAACAGTTGTTGAGTTTGGCGAGCTTCGCTACTTGCCTGATTTACATGGTAACACGCAAGTAAAAATCCGCGCAGATGTATGTTATAATTATCGCACGCAAACAAGCACGAAGGTCTGTATCAAAGGAGATCTCCTTCGTGATGTAGAAGGTGGAGATATCTGCAAAGTAGCTGAAGAAAAACAGCCACAAAACTCCGGCGGCCCGATCCATGTAACAAAACTCCGCGAAGCGCCTATTGGCACCGGAAAGATCCAGCTTACCTTTGAAATCGCGCATGTTGGAGATCCAAATGATGCTTTCTTCAATGTAGAATCACCAGAATGTGACCCCTCCATTGCTAACCCTGACAGAAACATGGTTTTCATCACTGTTGTATCTGATGTCAATGGCCGCATTCCAAAATGTGAAGGACTTCAGGAAGCATCGGAAGATAGCTCTTCTGGATTTGTGACCCTCTTCGAAGGCGCGCCACGTATTGTGACGTGTTCCATTGATATTTCTGGCATTGAAAGCACCTTTGAAGACCTGTTTGAGGTGGATCTTGAGTATAAGTATATGCAATCTATAGAGAAACAGATGCTTATCCGAGATGTCTCGACAGGAGAATCTTCATAAAAATTTAATTTACTTCAATCCTTCTAACGCTACTTTCGCGAGCAACGCCTCAAGTTGAATGTACTCATCGCTTCCTTCTGTCATGCGAAACTCCGCTTCCCCGCACGCGGCGACAAGCTCCATTTTTTTCCTGCCATCGAGATCGAGCTCAAGGATTTCCTTTTGAATCTGTTTTATAACATCAAGACCAGAAAGGCCATAGCGAAGCATGATGTTCAAGAGTTCGTTTCTAGCCTCTGCGAACTTGTTTTTCAGGGCAAGCTCCAGAGCCTTTTTGATCTCTTTTGGCTTTGCGACAGAAGCGAGCGAGAAGACGAGTTCTTCATTGATCTCCTTGCCCATGGCCGCGCAGCTCTGGAGGATGTTCTCTACTCGACGAACATCGCCTTCACTTACTTCAAAAAGCACTTCTTTTATTTTTTGATCGATCTTTAATCCTTCCTCTTTTGCGATATGATCAATAATGCCAATGATGTCTTCCTTGCTCAATGGCTTAAAGCGGAAGATTGCGCAGCGTGATTGTATGGGATCAATAATTTTTGATGAATAATTCGCGGAAAGGATAAACCTCGTTGTTTGCGTGTAATTTTCCATTGTCCTTCTCAGTGCCTGCTGCGCTTCACGCGTGAGTGCATCGCACTCATCAAGATATATGATCTTAAATGGCACATCACCAAGAGCTTTTGTTCTTGCAAAGTCTTTTACCTTATGACGAATGATATCAATGCCACGCTCATCCGAAGCATTGAGTTCTAGAAAATTCGTGTGCCACCCATCGCCGAACAGCGCGCGCGCAATAAACAGGGCAAGCGTTGTTTTTCCTATGCCCGGCGGACCGGCAAAGAGAAGGTGGGGAAGATTCTTCTGCTTGACGAGAGCTTCAACTTTCTTAACAATATCCCGTTGCCCTTTTACATCGGTAAAGATTTTCGGGCGATATTTTTCTGTCCAGATGGTGTTCATAGTGCTACCGAGAAGGCTAGGATATAAAAAGGTGATGGGAAGAGAAAGAAGAGATTAGATAATATCTTCCTCAGCAATAACCATAAAATCACCCACAGCGATTACGGAGCTGAATGGGATGAGGATGTGGCTCTCTTTATCCTTCTCGAGCTCGAGTTTCTGCGTGTATGTTGTTGGATTAATAAGAACCATGTGTATAAGTTCACCAGATTTCGTCTCAAAGATAATGTCGCCCACTTCGCCAAAGCGCTTGCCAGTTTTACTAACCACCGTCTTACCGATAAGCTGTCGTGAGAATCTCTTGTCTTCTTCCTTTATGACTTCATTGACCATTGGTTTCCCCCTTTCACGCTTTCAGGTTAATTTTAAATTTTTAGTACTACGCAATTAATACCTACTGCAAAATAGAATGATAATAACTATTTAAATCTTTCGAATTTACCTGCTGTAGCGCCAAAGAACAACGTTTTAACCGGTTTTTAGGGAAGACAAAGAAAACATTTAAATAGCTAAAAA
>JACQMX010000009.1 GCA_016203375.1 Candidatus Woesearchaeota archaeon
ATTAAGCCCTACAAAATAAATGACATCACCAGATTCTACTTTTTGCCGAAGGATAGAGGCTGCATAGGCATCTCTTACTATATTAGATTGAAGAGTATTATGAAGGAGATTTCCAGGAATGGGATCCTCATAAAGGTCATCAATAGTCGCACGAGCCGTTCCAAGGTCTAAAGAAAAGAAACTGCTGACTTCTGCATCAAAAGCTTGCACTACTTCACGAGAAGCCATAAGCCTTGCCACTTCTTCTGAATCATCACAATGAACAAAAGGAACATCATGCTGCGCCGCATAGACAGCAAGCGTTTTATTAGCGATGGCCCTTTGCTCTATCCAGCGCCGGGCAGTTACTGGCTGTGCTGAAGGAAACCGACGGATAAATGATTCTACTGCTTGATCCAATCCATTTTCATCAAGCACTTTATGCGCTTTAGCAAGAGCAGTTCTGAAGTCTTCTTCTGTTGTCTCAAGCCCGATAACTTTTGGTTTTAATATGTCTAATATTCGCTGATATCGCCAGCCTATGTCAAGATCGGCGTGTATTTCTCCTACAAGATAGAGTTTATTCATGTTTTTTTGCCATTAAAATATGATGATGCCCTGTCGTGCCCCAGCCAAAGCCATCCTCATATCGTGCCACTGTCGCATCATAGCCGTGCTCCTTGAGGTGTCTGGCTCGATCAAGCATGACTAATTGTTTCGCGAGCATATTGACTTGATAGTCGAAGCGTTGCTCTGCATTTGAAGGAATAAACTTTTGATCAGCTCGATGAGGACGATGATTACGCACCATTGAGTAATCCAGATTAACCAGACGATGTAATTGCCGCTTGTTAAGCGCAAGTTCTGGCTGTTTCATATACGCGCTGCGTGGCGCGAATTCTGGTTCCGTTGGTTCCATGCGGCAGGTGCCAACAGGAACAAGAGCAAGCAGTGAAGCATCAGCTTGCACGGCGCTGTCAATAACTTGGCAAGAAACTATGTCAGGAATGCGAAAGCCAGTTACAATAAGACCATCTTTTCCTTTGTGGTATTGGGAAAACGAACTGCCTCGGCTAAAATTATGCGGGTAAAAATGAAGATTCCTTTCTGGATGTATCCGATGAACATAATCAAGAACCTCTTTCTGAGAAGAGAAATGATTGCCCTGCCTGATTTCTTTTTCATCCCTATTGAAATCTTCTGGTTTAAATCGATCCAGACCAAAAGCCATGTCGCGATTGCCGAGATACTGCGCCATATCGGCAGTGAAGAAATCTCCTCTGAAACAGCCTATATCAACAACAGTTATGGCTCCTTCCTTGGGCAATTGCTGTTTTATGAGAGAAGGAACATATTCCTTTTCAACAAGATCAGGTATCCTCACCCGTACATAATCATGGTCAAGTCGCTGTCCACTCTTGAGATATTCTTCTCTTGATATTTCTAAACGAGAAGAAAATGAAGAAAGTCCGGCAACACGACTAAGTACTACAAATGTTTCACAAATGCGATCTTCCAAGGCCATATGTTGGGTAGCGTTCACCATTGAAACACCTTAATTCATAATTCTCTGCTGTTCTTTTGACGCATCATTGGTCTTTAGGCCGATATAGCGTTGCTTTCCTACAGGAATCTGTTCTACAAGGACCGACGGGAATGGGTAATCAAATCCTATGAGTTGCCGAGCGATGGCATTGAAACTATTGCGCAGACCGAAAATATCGCGGCCCGTAATGGCTGCTCCATCAGGCATGCTGTATGCATTATTGATGCTTACCTCAAGCCTCGATTGTTTGCCAATGCTTTCGAAAAGGCGCATATCTAGATAATAGGTGTTTTGCTCATCACAGCCGTAAATATGGTAAATAGTCATAGCGCTTGATGGTCGAGCGATGCTAAATTCGTACTTTTCCCGTTCATCCATGGTTCTCTCCTTTTACCGCAACCATATACAATGCATGGCTCCATCCAAGCGGCGTGTTTTCATTATGCTCTGTTATATTCGCAAAATAAAGTTCTGGCAGTTCTCCATTCTCATTTATCGCACTGTGTGTTTTTTCAAGATAATAACGATACTTGGCAACATTACCAATTTGCCGATTGATAAGGGCAAGCCACGGCAAGCCCATCGTCCATTCCGCTTCTCCCTTTTTATTGTAATATTGATCTCCAACATAACGCAAGACACCACGTTCACGAAGAAGCTTCTCTTCCACATTTCGAAGAATCGCGTCACGTTGTTCTCGGGTAACCACATCAAATGGCCAGATTAGCGAGAGCAAGGCAAGATCTGTTTCCTTTGTTATAGATTCTCGCGGCAAAAGCTGGTTGAGCGCGTGTTGTCCTTTCTCAATCAATAAAGAAGGAACACGCACATAGCTCGCGATTCTTCGCAAACCAGCAACGCAAGCACCAATAGATGAAGCGTGCACTTCCTCATTCTCCTCCCACACACCATTATCTGCGTCCTGCCAATACTCGATGGACGCGAGATATTTGACAAGCTTGCCAAGCACGCGAAGATCGCGAATATCCCTAATAACGGGGAAACCACGATCCATCAAATCGCCGACCTTGAACAACAACAATCCTATCGCATCATTTTGCTTATTGCCCCATTCCTCAGGAATCTCCTCCATCGTTAATGGATCATAACGAGCATGAATGTACTGATAACGATGCCTTGGCTTCTCCTTAATGGCCCAATCAATCTTGTATTCATGCTTTTTGAGTATATCGAGTAATGCATGATAGGTTGGAATAACAAGTTGTGGATCGATAGCTTCAAGGCCAATGGCCATGTACAAATTATCGCGTACCCATGCGCGATGATAACCAGTAGTTACGCACGGTCCGGCTGCTGAAAAAAGGCCAGTTTCGTGGCGGAGCTTATTCAGCAAGGCAAGACTATTCGTAAGTATCATAAGGACTCGCCTCCATTGCTGCCATCATCTATGATGATATCCTGAATGATATCTGGAATTTGTCCATATGCGTGCGGTTCAATGTCTGCTAAATCAGCATCCGCTCGTGTTGCGGCATCATCGATAGACACTCCCTTGGTAACATATTGCGCGGCAAGCCGTTGCCAATTCCAAAGCTGCGCATAATTTTTGTGTCCGGCACGTTGCATGGTTTTTCCGAAAAAAAGTTTCGCGGTTTCGTACGGCATGCCGCGAACAAGAGCAAAGGTAATAGTATCATGCCAAAAATGGATAGTTTTATCATCCCAAAAGTGATGAATCCGTAAATAATCATCAGCAAATGCCATCGCGTCTTTCAATGTTTGCTTATACATCCCCATGCCTTGCGCGAAAATATGCTGCCATTGCTTTTCGTCATCATCTGGAAACGTCTTTTCTTCTTTTATTCGAACGGCGAGAGTATCAAAAAAAACTTGTGATATTTCATAAGAACAGCCGCGAACTATAGCATAAAGAGTGGTTCCCATCCATTCAATCATTTCTTGTCTGGTCGTGCTTTCAGGTTTCATTCGCGCTCCTTCTGCAATTTGAGACGTTATCGCGTAGGGAAGATGAAGATTACCCATAATATACTTGAACGTCTCGACTGTCAATGCCTGTTTTTTGGGCTGATCTTTGAGTTCATCTAGTACTGCAACATAATCCAAAGCTTCTTGATACATGCAACCTAATTGCAACGCGCTGCGCA
Source organism: Candidatus Woesearchaeota archaeon (assembly GCA_016203375.1). Taxonomy (GTDB): domain Archaea; phylum Nanobdellota; class Nanobdellia; order Woesearchaeales; family UBA12501; genus JACQMX01. The sequence continues at coordinate 3,652 of JACQMX010000009.1, forward strand.
TGTTTTGACGCAATGTTTCAATCTCTCTTTCAGGAAACGTGCCAAGAAGGGCAAGAAGCTTATCGGCGAGATTGTACGTCTCTGCAAAAGTTATCGTCTCTTGCGTTGCGCCAAACGAAACATCAGAAGCCCATCTGCTTACTTGTTCAACCGATGCGCCTTCTCGGAGATGAGTGTATAATCGCGTAAGGTAATCACGTTTCTGCAGATATGTCCAGTTCTCCGTTATAGGCATATCAAGTGCTTGAATAAAATCAAATGTTACATCAAGAGCGTCATCATCGCCAGCTTTTCGCAGCTTTTGCGCTTCACGTTGATGTAGTTTTATAACACTTTCCGTAACTTTCTCGATGTTTTTATAGCTTTCAAGATAATGATGAATAAATCCATGAAGAACCATGGTGGTTGTTGTAATCATTTGTGCACTATGCGCTTCTTCTTCAACAAGTTTCCAAGAATCTCTCACAAGCGGTGTGATTTCACTGATTTCAGGCAAAATAGGATCATATACTTCTTGAAGAATATCATAAATGTCACACTGCCTTTTTTTAAGGTTTTCAGTCTGTTGTTTTACCTTGATCATCATCTCCGCATCAACATCACCCATTGCGATATGCCGGAAAACTGGAATAAGCGCGAGAACAATGCGGTGATACGCTTCCAAATCCTTAGGATCAATGGGAGTTAATGTATCGGCAAGTTTCACGAGTGTTTGCCTGCCAATAGAATTAACGTGCGCCCGTTTTTGCTGCGCTTGCTCTAGCTCTTCTTTCGTAGACAAGGGATTCAGGTAAAGATAAACGCATCGCGCAGTACTGGTGACCTTGTTATGATCGAAAACTTGCAGATTATCACGTAAGAGGTCTTCTAGTTTTCTACGCATTTCCGCTGTATGGTGATCTTCTGCTGGCATAGCCATGGCCACCCTCCAAAGCCAGTTTTAGCATCACTCCTATATAAGC
>JACQMX010000115.1 GCA_016203375.1 Candidatus Woesearchaeota archaeon
GACTACGAGCTTACAGGATTCGAAGAAACAGATGTAAGGGATTATGGCTGCTGCTCAGCTGATACGTGCTGGAACGGCTACACCTGCGTTCCTGGGACTAGCGAGATAACTGGTACAGAAACGCCTGACGCAAGCTTTGGTGGCAATGATTATAATTGCATCAATGGCGCGTGGGAAGAACGTGTACAAAAAACAGATCAGTTCAATTTCAAGACAGGCTACTGCTCACGAACTATGTGCTACTTCAATGGTGGGGACATAACGAGCACAACAGACGATAGCTGTGTAGAAGGTGATTTCTACGATAATGAGTATTACTGCGACAATGGCAACTGGAGCACGCGCACGAGCTTGCTTGCGGCGCAATTGCTTAACCTAACTACGGATGATTATGAATTATTCTGCGGAACGCCTGATGAAGTATTGAATAGCGCGTCATATAGCGAAGCCGTAGGTGCGGTACGAAACTTTCTCTCCAAGCTGACTGGAGCAGGGTATACATGTAATCCTAACACGAAACCTGAAGATTGCCTGGTGAATAATTTCTGCGTAATGCATTACGCCTTTGGTGGCGAGGATAAGGTGATCTTTGGCGTATCATTAAACACCCGGCCAGACACGATAGAGAATGAGGCTGTGTCGTTCCTGAACCTCTTGAATGAATCGTATGAGAGTTATGCAACAGGCCGCCAAGACTTCTGCGACGCAGTCATCAATCAGCCATCGCCGCAAAACAGGTTCTATGGCTGCGGCAGAAATGATGTCATCAAAACTGAAACTATTATTATAACGGGCAGCGAGGCAAATGTATGGTACAATCCCAAGGCAAACATGCTTATATATAGCCGAGAACCGATTACTTTAGAGGAACGCAATCTCCGACAATTGTTTAAAGATATCATCAAAGCGCCGTTTTCCACGATCATCACCAGCTTGACAACAACCCTGAGCATTGACAGCTATGCAGGAGAGGCTGAAGCGACCTTCCTCAAAGACGCAACAAAATATAACACACTCTATCTCGCGAAGCATGGAGGCAAGAAAATCAGCGGCTTAAAGGATGATGTTGGAACGACGAGCAGTGGAAATGCGTTCCTTACAGTCAAATATCAAGGTCTTGGCATAAATATCTGTGATAAAATGCCGGAGATTACTCGTATTTCTGGATGCGCGTCCACGGATACGATCTTAACATCAACATGCACGTGCAGCAGCGGCCAGATCAGTGTCAAAGGGAGATCAGGACATCCTGAAGATCTCTCCATCTGGAATGATCTTACCGCGAAGATTAGACTTTCATAATCTCAAGATAGTGTTCTTAATGTAACTAGTGCCTTATTTGGTTTTGAGTAAGGAGTTCCTTCGACGTACTCCGAACTCCTTACCCCTAACTCCGAACCCATTCCAGCCGAGCGAAAGCGAGATTCTGGACAGAGTCCATCTTGACGCAACCTTTTAATACTCTTCTTCGCTTTACGCTCAAAAAGAGGTGAAAGCATTCTCGCGAAGAAAGGCCAGATAACCATCTTCATGCTGATTGGTGCAACCATACTTATTGTCCTAGGCGTAGGCTTCTATCTCTATAAACTTACCACAGTAACAGAATTTGAAGAAAAGGTTGAGATAGCAGCGTATGAATTGAAAAGCAAACAACTCGATAATTATGTCAGCTTATGCCTGCGACAAGTGATGGACGATGGCGTAACGCGTCTGAGCCAGCAAGGCAGCTATGTCAATGAGCCACCAAATCCATTCGAGCTTGATGGGTGGCGCACTAATATCGCCATGCCAAAATTCTTGTTTTTAGGAACGCCAGAGCATCCAGAGTATCCCCTTCCTCCAGATTATCCGCAAAAAACCTTTTCTATTTTCACCAATACGCTTTATCCATTCAGCAACAAATCATTACCATTTCTTTGCCAAAAAGGCGGACCAAATGACGTGCGGATAACGGAATACGCGCGGCCTTGCCCATTTGGCTCGTATGGAGAAACATCAATACAAAAAGACCTAAGCTTGTATGCCGCATTTCATCTCAAACAATGCGTCGACGCAAGTTTATTGCAAGAGATTTCTGGTTTTGCTGTTGAAGCTCAAGATCCGCAAGTCATAGTGACTTTTGGGGAAACAAGCGTCCTCGCGCAGGCAAAATTCCCTATTATCTTTAAAGCGGAAGGCGAGCAAACCACAAAATATTTTGATTTTAGTGAAGAGATACCGGTGCGATTAAAGAAAATCTTTGGCCTTGCGGAATACTTGATCAATAATGACAGGTACTATCTCAGCTTTAGAATAAATGAAAGC
>JACQMX010000105.1 GCA_016203375.1 Candidatus Woesearchaeota archaeon
AAGTTGACAATCTTTTTGCAAAAGACGCACGCTTATGCTGATGATCTAGACCAGTTGGGAAAAAGAGGAGGAGACATCGAACAAGCTCTAAAAAGTATACTTCAAGATCCAAGTGATCAGCGGAAAATATACCATCTCAAACTTTTGATTACAAAGTCTCTAGAAATAAATCTCGCATTTGAACAAGCATTACAAGAACTTCTAACACAATCAGGAAAGGTTGAAGTGCTCAAAAGCGAGCTTGCAATTGTAGAAGGCTATCCTGACCTCGCTGTTGTGATAGGTCAGAAAAGAGGAAGTGGTGCTAATGTGTTTATTGTCTTATTGAATCGGAAAGCATACCTCCAAGAGCGTGAAAAGATGCAATGGATTAATAAGGTGATGGCAGAAGGCACACCTGAAGGTAAGAAGGCAATGGAAGAATTTTATAAATATTGTGATAGCATTACTGATTATACAGAAGGCTATGGATTTTTTGAACCTGAAAAATTAAGTTATTTCGAAGCGAAACTAGTGGATAATGCTATCATTGGCTATGCTGAATTGCGATATGCTCCAAATCGATACCAATATCTCGGAGCATTTGAAATTTGGAGAATTGCAGCAAAGAAAGGTTTTGGGCCATTCTTTTTTGAGTTAGTGTTTTCTTTTGCTGCAAAAGAGAAAAAGCCAGTTATTATTGATCGTGGAGAAGTTTCTGGCGATGCAAGAAAGGTTTGGGCGTATTTTGATGAACGCCCTTCAATTATAAAATATCCAATTGCACTACAAAAATATCCGGAACTGATCGGATTTACTCGGGATGAAGTAATAGAAAAATTTGGAGCCGGCATTAATGCTTCAACATTTGATAATGATGGTTTTCCGCGCGGTATTGCTGAAGAAAAAAGAAAGGAGTTGCTGGCGGAAATAGGATCTCAGCGAGAGAGGACCTCGAAAAGCTATCTCGATCTTGAGATAACTCGTGATACAAATATTGTAACTGGACCAATAGCTAGTTTGGATAAGGCGTATTATTTCGATGGAAAAATAACCATCGTAAACGATCTTCTTAACCGAGGAACGGCACTTAAGTGTGACAGGAGAATGTTAGAAAACGCTGGAAGGGCTTTTTTCTTAAGGTTTAAGTCGCAGCAATCCTCTTAAGTATCTCCATAACCTTCTTCCCGTCAGCTTTTCCCTTAAGCTTCGCCATCGCCTTTCCCACAAGCTGATTGAAGGGAAGCCCTTTGCTTTCTGCGACAATAGCCTTTAGCTCTTTCTCCAGCTGCGTATCAGATAGCAAAGCATATTTCGAGAAGTCAAGCTTGCCGGACTTGCCATAATCAAGCAGAATACTGTACACTGCATCTTTGGCGATCTTTTCCTCATCCAGCGCGGAGAAGATGCGCTCGAAGTCAGCATCAGTAGCAGTAACCGTAACATTCTCCTTTCTTCGTATCGTCGTTGGCGTAGAAATCATCGTTTCCGCGATAAACGCTGGTTTCACCTTCTTGAACTTCCCTGCAAACGTAACAAAAACATCCGCTTTGCCCATGCGTGTAATCGCATCAGCCAAGTCCTTTGCCAAGCCATATGTTTGCAGTTTCTCCGCTTTCGCCGCGAGCAGTTCCACCTTCTTCAGGCTGCCTACCTCTGGTAGTATTGGCGGAACATCTGTTTCAGGATACATGCGTGCTGCTCCAGGCATGGGACGTAAGTACGATGTCGTGCCATCCTGCTCTGCCTTGCGCACTTCACCAGGAACCCCGGTGCCAACAACAAAATCCTTGCATCGTTCCATCATGAGATCAAAGAGGAAGCTGATCTTGTCCTTATCCCCTACGGAAATAACAAAGGCATCGTGCTCTTTCAAGCCAAGCTCTTTCTTGAGCATGGCAAGTTCTTTCTCCGTTAAACCATACTTGCTCAAATCCTCATCGGAATGGATAATACCCCCAAATCCAAGCAAGCGCGCATAGGTAGCAAACTCATATCCTAAACGTTGGTTCTTCCCTTCTTCCTTTTTAATTAAGTCAGCAAGCTTTGGCAATCGCATAGCCATCGCTGTAGCGCCTTGAGCAAGTGCATTCTTCAGGAACATGGGTGTATTTGCCGCCTTCACCATGGCAGTAATGTTTTTTTGTTCTTTCCTCGTATTATCAAGGTCGTTTGTTGTAAACTTTCGCTTGCGCAACTCCTCCTTCAACCCAATGAAGAGGAGTTGCCGTTTTACTTCAAGCTCGGCAATTGTTGGGAGGAGCTTGAGATCTTGCGCGCCCTTGATCTCCACACGCTTTGCGTCATTAATAGAAATATTGACATCCTGTCTAATTGTTCCCAGGCCGCGTTTTACTCCTTCAACACTGCGCAAGATCATGCCAATCGTCGCAGCAACATTCTTCAAGTGCTGCGGGTCAGTGATTTCTGGTCCTGTAGCAATCTCGACAAGTGGAATGCCAAGGCGAGAAAGATTATATGTTATTGCAGCTTCCTTTCGTGAAATAATCATGCATGCATCTTCTTCAAGGCAGATGGTCTGAATAGTCACCTTCTTGCCATCAACCTCAAGCCAACCATTTCTCGCAATAAGGGTGGTTCGCTGAAAACCAGAAGTATTTGAGCCGTCTACCACGGTCTTGCGCATGACGCGGATTTCATCCTCAATTTTGCAGTTCAGCAGATGCGCCACTTGTAGTGCTGTTTGCAACGCCTTCTGATTCATGGCATGTGGCGGTTCTTCATCAAGCTCCACCAGACAGATCGTGTCGTTATATCCTTGATAAACAAACACCCTATCTTTCTTCTGTTCATAAACAGCGGCAACATCAAGCTCTTCAATTTCGCCTTTCGCCGCGCGAAGCTTTCGTCGAATCTCAAAATGTGGTGGGTCATTGCGAATGCTTGTTGGGCAGTCGCAGAAGAGTTTCTTGCCTTCAAGTTGTTGATGAATCTCGATACCACATTTGAAATTGAGCTTTTTATAATCCATGTGTCTTTCCCTTGCTCAAGCATTTATATATTTAGCGTTGCCAAATAATCTCATTACCCCTCTTTACATATTTAATGCGATGTAATGGAATAGCGGTCTCTTCCCCATCTCGTTCTAGATAAAGAAAATTCCCTTCTATGCGTTTGATTTCAGCAAACCTGATGGCCTTATGCTCGTTGGTGATCCGGTCAAGATAGTAGAAGGTGTACTCTTCCGGTTTTTCGCGTTTGTCCCAGCGTATCTTGTTAATAAGCTCCAGGATGGATTGCATATACACGGAAGAGTATTTGTGTTGATAAATCTTAGCAAAAACAAAAAGAAAAGACAAAGACTCCATTAACCCGCTATCGGTCCCTGATGCTGGGGCATTTTAGAAAATTTCCGGATTGCAGTATATAACCGCCTTGAGGTGGGTATTTGCGTGACCTTTATC
>JACQMX010000106.1 GCA_016203375.1 Candidatus Woesearchaeota archaeon
CACTTTCGCTTTGCCTTCTTGCAGGCTTTCTCGATCTTTGCTACAGCCTTCTTTGGCATCTCTTTCTCATGCAGCACATCATAGAAATGGATAATGCCACCTGGCTTTATGGCCGCGAGAGCAAGATCAAGGAAATTCTCGGCGCCATGCGGCAAAGGCATGACAACACGATCAAAGGTCTTCCTGTATTCCAGGATGCGATCATAGCTGCGGAACATCTCAACTGGATTGTTGTAGTCTTTGCAGATGATTTCAACTGTTCCTTCACCTACGTACGGCATAATCGCATCAAAATTTACCCTGCCCTTTCCAATTTCTAGGCCATGGGTTATGCCATCCGCATCAACAAGATGAAAATATGGATTAAATGCCTTGCTCAAGGCCTTGACAGCATCCAAAACCTTGCCATTATCTCGATAATATTCATACAGATGGCAGGTATCGATGCAGACGTTTTTCATTCTTGCCTTTTGTCCAACCTCTAAGAATTTGTGATAGTCAGCGAATATGCCTCGATTCGGAGTTTCAAAGTAGAAATAAGGAAGATAGCGCTTTATGCGCTCAAGGTTTTGATAGAGAAAGCCTTCATGCGACTCTGTAGCGTCCGTATAATGCGTGATGGCTCGCACCCGAAGCTCCTTGCAAAACTGACCTGCCTTTTCAAGGGCCTCAAGATCCGCACGGACATCTTGTCGGCAAAGGCTCAAATGTTTGTTGTCCCTGTTTCGCGCAACATAGAGGATAACGGCAATGCCCATCTTCTGCAATTTCTTGATCCATGCGCGAGTGCGCTGCTCTTTTTCAAAAAGATCTTCCCCCACTAAAAAAAGCTCGATGGCTTTCGGCTTCTTGGTAAGCAACTTCTTTATTTCTCTATCTTGCATTTTTGTCTTTAATGCAATGATATGTTTGTAGAAATTGGACAATATCTGACGCACATCACCTTGAATGGGGCGCACCGGTAAAAGCCTGTTGCGAAAAACGTTTTCCACGCCATAGGCATGGCCAAGCTTGTTGAGCTCGATGCCGTATACCTTTCGCGCCGGACTGTTTTTCGCAATGACACAGGGATATGGCGCGCAGCCGGAGAACATGACCAAAACTTCCTCGCCAGGCTGGACTTGCTTCGCTATGCGTAAGCGTTCTGTGCCTAGACGCACGGAAAAATAGACCTTCTCCACGTCAAGCCGTAGTTCAACGCCGCTTTCCTTATGGACCGTCTCCATCGTCTTCCTGCCGGCAAGATGTTTCATCTTTTGCAACCGCAATTTGCCAGTGTGACTGCCTGCCTTGCGAAGCACGGTTTTAATCTGCGGATGGAGCTGCAGCAAGATCTTGGCAATGATCTTCTCTTTTTTTCGCAGTTCACGATCAATCTCAAGAATGGCTATGTCGCCCACAACGTCAAAGGCTGTCTTCAGGCCAGCCATCTCTTTCTCGGAGAGTTTTCCTAGGAGAGCCTCGCGTAATTTCATCTTAGATAAAGTCCCCTAAGCCTTTCTGCTGATGCTTGCTCTTTGCCGCCTGGAGATTCTCCAGTGTTGAAGAAACGCGCTCGTACGAGAAATCGTGCTCATCACAAAGCAGCTTGATAATTTTATCGCGATCCGGTTCTTTCCATTTGAGGCTGTATTCCTTGGTAACTGGCATGTGCTTAAGGAGGTCAAACACTTCCTGCCATGGAAAGGGGAAGTGTTTGTCCCATTCAACCTTTGAGAACAAGGCATCAAAATCAGTTTTGTACTCTTTCACGAGCTTCAGGGCGTTCTTCTGCCCAATGCCCTTGACGCCATCAGGGTTGAAGTCCGTGCCAACAAGCATGCCAAGCGCAATAAGCTGGTCTTGATGTATCCCCCACGATTTTAAATTTTCATGGAGCTCGATGAATTCAGGCTTTACGGTTTGATAGGCAAGCTTTCCTGGCAGCTTTTTGCGTTCAGAAATGGAAAGATTCCTCACTAACCGCGGCACGCCAAAGAGCAGGCAATCAAAATCTTGACTTACTTCGGCGTACGCGTCGCCATGATTCACCATGTAGGCAGCTTGCGCCTCGCCCTCTGATGGCGCTTGAATTACTGGCAATCCTAATGCCTCAAGAAGTTTTCGCGCTTCCACAACCATCTCCGGTGTCAAAACAGAGGTTCGCGCGGCGTACTTTTGCATTTCCGCGATATCTTCCCGTTCCTTTGCCGCTGTATACTCTTGTTGGGCTCGAAGCTTCGCTTCCTTCCTCCGCTGGCGTTCACGCTTCTTTAGCTCCGGCGCTTCTCCATCCAGCACAAAGGCAAGCTTCAGTCCTCGCTGCATTAGGTTGGTAGTGCGAGAAAACAGGCCAGTCAAATGGCTCGTGACATTGCCTTTAGAATCCATAAGCAACGAACCGTCGCGCATACGGATAGTCGCGAGAAACTGGTAAAGCATGTTGAAGGTATCCACCACGAGACGCTTGCCTTTCAAATCCTCAATGGTTATTTCCTTCTTGATAACGATGTCGCGAAGATTGATTCCCATAGGTTGTCGCGGCCAGCTATAGCTGCTTCACCGTCATGCTCTTAAACTCATTCCTTAATATGTCTTGCGCTTTCTTCGTCAATTCACCGGTAGAAATAAAGAGGATTGGCAGCTTCTTCGACTGGCTTTGCACATACGCGGCACTCAGATCCCCGTCCGTGCATTTTTGCTTGTCTTTGGCTTTGCAGAAATAGGGTAGCTTGCCAACCGCGCTTGGGATTTCAATGGTAAACTCGATATCCGTCTCTTTGCGGATGATTTTATGGCTCAAAATGCGAATCTTGTTTTCATCAAAAAAAACTTTTATCTTTTTGAAGAGCTTGTCATTGGGCTCGCCGCGATCAACGAAGGTCTCTGCAGAAAGAACCGTTTCTTCTTTTTTCACTCCTTTTTCTTCTTTTTTTATTTTTTCTTCAACTTTCTTTTCTCGCTCTTTTGGAGCTTCTTCTCGCTCTTTACGTTTTTCTGATACTGTTGATTCCACCTTTTCAGAAAGAACCTTTCGCGCCAACGCAAGTTTTTTCTCGAGGAGAACATCCGTCATTTGTCCAGCATGTGGTATGGTTCTTGCTTGCTCTTCTTCAACAGCTTGCGCACGAGGCCTGTCCAAGCCAAGCCGTTGACGCACCAAGAGCTCGACATCCTCGTTTGGCAACAAGTACCATTTCCAAAAGAGTTCTACATTATTATCAAAATTGACTTCCAATGGAACTGCGAAATCTTTTATTTCCCGTAAGCACGCACGAATTAATGGTTCTTGATCCCTATCACGGAGCACTTTTGCTTGACGAAGAAGCTCATATGCACGGTAATCTTTTTCATTGAGTTTTTTTGCGTACTCTTGCAAGCGTGCTTCTTGTCCTTGATGGTAATAAAGTGGTGAACCCCCAACTTTCAAATGGGAGATCTTTAGCACTTTGCTGTCCACAAGCTCAGAAAGCATGGCGGATGCAAAAAGAAGATTGGTATTGAGCTCTCTATTTATCTGCGAAGGAAGCAAGGGTCCTTTCATCCTGACGATTTGTAGAACCTTGTCTCTATTATCCACCATGCATAGATAGGGAGCTGTTCGTTTTATATAGTTTGTCGTGGTGGAGAATAGGTTTTAGCTAGGTTATAGCGCTTATACGCCCATTCCTTAAGGCCGTAACCATTTACATTCATAGTACGTCACATCGCCTTCTTCATCAACAATGCCGATCATCAAACGCTTCTTTGTGCTGTGCGCTACCCGATTCTTGGCAGAAAAATCGTGCCAGGTTAAGGTGGAGTTTTCATGCACAGGATACACAATCCATTTTGCGTGGTCTTCGCCTGGCTTCACGCCACGCTCATACACGCGAAAATCGGCGCCAAACTTGAGCGCGGTCTTGATGATATAGCCGCGATTGCGAATATCACGAAAAACACAGTACTTCACCCAAAAATTCGGGTCGAGTTTTTGCGCTTTCTTGAGAAAGGCTTCATAATTGATAGCCTTACCACGACCATCCTGCAAGAGCAATCGTTCTTTCTCCATCAGATACAACGCCTCGATGAGAGAAAGATGAATCTTATTGTCAACAATGATTCCAAATCTGCTCTGATTATATAGCTCGCGCGCTGCATCAGAATCTTCCGTTACAACCCTTTCCGCCACTAAGGTAGCGGTAATAATATCTTTTTTCATGGCTGTCCTCCGCGGTTACAAGATTTCCGTGTTGCGAATACCGCAACAATTCGGACTTGAAATCGCGATTATTAAGGTGGCGGATTGATTTCCACATAAGGGCAAACCCGCCCTTATCAACCCCAATCTCGAGTTGAGGGAATCTCTCGCAATGCTAGAGATTCCCTAAACGACGAAATGAAAATATTAGGGCTGCACCGAAAGGCGGCGGAGGGATTTGAACCCCCAAATGACCGCTCTGCAGGCGGTTGCCTTACCGGATTTGGCTACCTAGCCGTCTGTCAAGTTGCAAAGGTAAAACCTTTTAAAGACTTTCGCATTCACCTATTCCATGCCGAATTTATTACAGACGCTGAGACAAGGATGTAACTTTATTCTGGAACGATTGGACCCGGCAAGAAAAGTAGAAGAACTATTTGCGCAGCAACACAGCCCTGAAGAAGCACGTGTGTTCCGCCATCTCCTAGGAACAGGATCAGGTGACTTATCACAAATAACAGTCTGCGGGCATATCTGGGACGAAGCAGCAGGAGCACGCGCCATAGCATCGCTTCTACGCAAAGGAATACTCGAAGTGACCTATCATGAGGATATCTTACACATTAATGGGATATCACCAAAACAACCGCTCGACTACGTTGTTAATCATGCATCTCTAGGCGCCATACGCTACAGACTCGCAAGAAAATCTGCAGAAAATCCTGATCAAACATATGCCCCCCTCCTAGAAAAACTCGAAAAATTTGCAGAAGACCCCACTTCTTGGTAATGTTTAAAAAGCAATAAAACTGCGTGTTGTTCAAGAGCCCGTAGCTCAGCTTGGATAGAGCA
>JACQMX010000107.1 GCA_016203375.1 Candidatus Woesearchaeota archaeon
AATAACCACACTCCATCACCGAATACGGAAATTGGAGCAAAACGGTGTAATAAAACGATATTCTATAGAGATTAATAATAAAAAGCTAGGCAGGAATGTCTGTGCCTATATTCTCCTCAAGGTTGATTATGGTATTCTGAAAGCAAAAGGCATGACGCAACAAGCCTTGGCATTGAAACTAAAACATCGAGATGACGTTGAAGATATCGCTTTGGTAACTGGATTAAAGGATATCGTCCTAAAGATTCGAGCACATAACATCGATGAACTCAACCAGCTTGTAACAAAAGATCTGAGAACGATGCATGGCGTTAAAAGCACGGAAACCATGGTTGTATTAGATGAAGTAGAAGACTAACGCAACTCATTATAAACAATTCAACCTTATAAACTCCGCCATCTGATCATATCCAATCTTCTGATAAATTTTGTATGCAGTCGGATAATCAGCTGTTTTAAAATAATAATCGGCAATCGGCTCTAAACGATCAGCAGGAAGCTGCACGTTTCCACTTTCAAGGACGCGCACCGCTTCAGCAACCTTGTTCTGCTTGAAAAGCGCCTCTGCGATTCTCGCGCAGATCTCTTTTCGCTGCTCTTCTGGGAACATCGAGAGATCCATCTTTTCAACGCCAGCGGCAATAACACTTTTTGCAATGAGCTCTGTGTTCATAGAACTATCAATAAATCTGGACTATAAAAATTTTTTTAACTGGAATTATGGTACATTTCTAACTCTTATCTGCCTTTTTCAGCACTGCCTGCAATGCGCTAATCGCCACTTCCGCTTGCTTGCTGTCAAAGCGTCGTGTTGTCAAGCGCTGCATGAGCATGCCTGGCCAGGAGACAACCTTCATAAACCAGCTCTCCCGATATCTGCCAGCAAGGCGCAATACTTCATATGCGATACCGGCAATAACGGGCAAGAATAGAATGCGCAATCCGAGCTTTGGCCAAAATGAATAATCTCGCGGGATAAACGTGTACATGAACACGCTCAAGATGAGCACGATAAGAATGAACGAGGTTCCACAGCGCGGGTGGATTGTCGTGTGCTTCAGCACGTTCTTTGGCGTCAACGGAAGCCTTGCTTCATAACAATTCACCGCAGCATGTTCCGCACCATGATACATGAAAAGACGGCGAACGTCTTGCATGACGGAAATGCAGGCAATGTACAGAACAAAGAGCGTTATCTTGATCATGCCATCAATAATGTTGAAAAGGGCATAGCTCTTCTTTACGATCGGGAAATAATTCTGAATAATTTGCGCAAGAAGCAGCGGAAGGAACTTAAATAAAAGGATGGCGAAGCCAAGCGCAAGGACAAGACTGAGTCCTATCTGGACGGGGGTCATTTCCTCGTCATGCTCTCCAAGCGATTCATTGGCTGAATAATTAAGAGCGCGTACGCCAATCACCATCATTTCGATCATGGCGACTATGCCGCGAAAGAACGGCCATGCGAGGAAGGGAAGTTTATCACTTAGCGATCTTATACGCTCTGTTCGAAGGCTTATTGTCCCTGTTGGCTTGCGAACAGCTATGGTAAGATGATGCTTGCTGCGCATCATCACCCCCTCGATAACTGCTTGTCCACCCGCAGAAATAAGCTTCTCTTTGGCAGTGGCTTTCGTCATTGCTCTTTGGAAAGTGATGGTAATTATTATAGTTTTGTTTCACGTTCATTTCATCGAACTTCTATCCAGAGGTGGGGGGGATGCTACGTCATTATCACCCTCTTTAATTACCACAATCTTTATAAACCACCCCTAAATCCTAGCATTTGGGTTTAGCAGGTTTAGAGGTTCTCCAGTTGTACGAGCAGGACTAGAAACCTACTGAAAGCCATCAATAAGGCTTGTAAACACAATAAAAGGAGAAAACCACATGCCATCCATATATGATGTTCCTGCAGACGAGCTCATCAAGCGAACTGCGCTTGAACTCAAGAAGCGTCCAGAGATAAAGCCGCCAGTATGGTCAGCCTTTGTTAAGACTGGTGTCCATAAAGAACGGCCACCGATGATTCCTGATTGGTGGCATGTGCGTGTTGCGGCTGTACTTCGTTCTATTGATAGACTTGGTCCAATAGGTGTTTCCAAGCTTCGCACAAAATATGGCGGCAAGATGCACCGCGGCCATAAGCGTGAACATTTCTATAAGGGTTCTGGAAGTATTATTCGCAAGGTTCTTCAGCAGCTTGAAGCTGCAAAACTGATCAAACAAACCAAGATTGGCATTCATAAGGGAAGAGTACTTACGCCAGAAGGGCATTCCCTTCTCGATAAGGCAGCACTTGTGATCCATAAGGAGCGCAAGACAAGCACGAAACAGGAAAAGCCGGTGAGCGAGCCTCCTGAAACAAAGCAGACTACGGCGAAAGTGAAGGAGGCTGTCGTCGAGTAAGATGAGCGAGCTCGACGAGATCCGCAAGAGAAAACTGGCAATGTTGCAGAAGCAGTATCAGCAACAGGCCAGCAACGAGGCGCAGGATGAGCTGCAACTCGCGCAACAGCTAGAAATGCTCGAGAATGTCGTGAAGCAAGTGCTGACCAAAGAAGCTTGGTCACGGTACACAAACATCAAGGCAGCGGATCCTGAACGTGCGGTCCAGATCCTTGCCATACTTGGCCAACTCATCCAGTCAGGCCGAGTAAAGCAGATCGATGATGAGCGCTTTAAGTTGTTGTTGGCGAAGCTGACACCGCAAAAACGAGAAACAAAAATACGACGGGTATAAACTGGTATAACCATGGCACGATACAAGCATCCAAGCAGAAAAAAGCGTCTGACAAAGTTAGGACGGCAAACGCGATGGGCACCATTCTGGACAGTGCCTAAGAAATATGGCAAGGGAAGGCGTGTCCATCCTGGCAGGCATACAACCGTCAAGCGCTCTTGGCGAAGAATCAAGACAAAAGCATAAGTGATAATCATGGTAGTCCTCGAACGAACGTACACTATTCCACTGCGAAAAGAATATCAGAAAGCTCCAATGTATAGGAGAGCAAAAAAGGCAGTGATTGCGCTACGAGAATTCTTAGTGAAACACATGAAATCAAGCGAAGTAAAGCTTGGCCCGCAGCTCAATCATGCGATATGGGTGCGTGGCATCAAGCATCCACCGCATCATGTAAAGGTGACCGCAGTACGCACCGACGATGGTGTTGTCAAGGCGGAACTTTTCGGCGTGAAGTGGGAGGAGAAAAAGCCACAACCAACCGAGGAAAAGAAGGGCAAGAAGGCTGAGGCAGAACACGTTCATGCTGAAGGCGAAGAATATAAGCGTGAACACAAACATGAAGAAAAGGCCGAAGCCAAAGCAGAAAAACCTGTGGTCGCGCCAAAAAAGGAAGCCGCGGAAAAGAAACCCGCAGAAAAGAAAGCTGCTTCTAAAGAAACGAAAGCGCCCGCAGATAAGAAGCCTGCGGCGAAGAAGGCAGCGAAGAAAGAATAAATTTTGAGATTATCTGCTCCCTTTATTTGCTCTTTTTCTTTATCCCATTATGCACAAGCTTCTTCCAGAATATATAACCGAGGCAGAGCAAAATTGCCACATAATTTGCTATCATGAAATTTTGATTGCTCCATCTTATGCCTGGAAATGCAAAACTTGACAATGGCCAAAGGAATGGTGTTGGCAAGAAATCCTTCGCGTGCGTGGGAATATCGATAAGTATGTGCGCGAGCCATCCATAAAGATAAAGCGGAATTCGCTTTATGGTTAGCCAAAGAATAAGGCATACCGCTCCGAAAATGACAAGACTATGCGTTACGCCATATAGCATAAAAACCCAGTCTGGTATAAGTGCTATGCTGAATTGCCGAAAGGCATAGCCATTCAAGACGTGATAGCCGGAGTAAATACCCCAGGAGAATACATCTGGTAATACGCCTGCAAGCACTGCTTTGCCAACCACTTTTGTCCTGTGGAAAATGATATAATTCCAAAGGAAATGGGCGAAGATGTCCATTATAGTCCCAGAAGAAACGTTGTATAAAAGCATTTCTATACAGCCATATTGAAAAGTTACTACCATAACAGGCCGCCCGCCGCGTCTTCTGTTGTCTTATCATACTCTTTTGTCTCCCCCCTCTTTCAGGGGGAGACAAAAGAAAGAATTGCTAACAAAGAAATAATGGAGAGCGGCGGGCGGCTTCCAAACCAAACCTTATAATAACACTTTCTACACAAAACCTTATTAAACACCTAGCGTTTTCTAATATAACCCATAACTGAGTGTGTACCATGAGTGAACCAAAAGAGAATCTCTTACCTTTTGAACGTATCAAGCGCGAGGTATTTGTACGCCGAGAAGCGGAAACCTCGCCAAAGTACGGCCTCAAGCCAGAAGATCGTACTACCGAAGACCTTATCCAATATGGCGTTGTGAATATTGACAAGCCTCGCGGTCCAAGCAGCCATCAGATTTCTGCGTATGTGCAGCAGATTCTTGGCTTAACAAAATCAGGACACTCTGGCACGCTCGATCCGCACGTTACTGGTGTACTTCCTATTGCTATAGGCAAGGCGACAAAGGTTGTCCAAGCCTTGCTGACTGCTGGAAAAGAGTATGTTTGCATCATGCATTTGCATAAGGAAGTTGATGAAGCAAAGCTTCGCGCCGTGTGCAATGAATTTGTTGGACGAATAAAACAGCTTCCTCCAATAAAATCTGCGGTCAAGCGAGAAGAGCGTTTCAGAAAAATCTATTATCTTGTCATTATCGAAATTGATGAAAAAGATGTTTTCTTTCGAGTTGGCTGTCAAGCGGGGACGTACATACGAAAACTTTGCCATGATATCGGCGTAAAGCTCGGCACGGGCGCGCACATGGCGGAGCTGCGCCGAACAAAAGCAGGACCATTCAATGAATCAACAAATCTCATTACCCTCCAAGATCTGCAGGATGCCTTCTGGTATTACCAAAACGAGAAAGACGATTCGTATATTCGAAAGCGCGTTTTACAGATAGAAAAGGCAGTCGAGCACCTTCCCAAAGTGTGGGTGATCGACACTGCTGTTAACACTATCTGCCATGGAGCAAATCTTAAAATACCCGGCATCAGCAAAGTGGAATCAGACATTCAAGTTGACGAGCTTGTTGCAGTTATGACGCTTAAGAATGAGCTCATTGCGCTTGGTCAAGCGAAGATGATATCAAAGGATATGGTCAAGCTGGAGAAAGGCATTGCCGTGCGCGTGGATCGTGTCCTTATGGAAAGAAATACGTATCCGAAGATTGACAAGATTTAATTCTATTCTGTTTATTTTAACGCTTTTCTGTTTATTTATACACCTTCTATACTCCTGACATCTTTTTTAGAGAACTTTCTATAGCTGGCGCGTAGGTTTCAAGCACATCGGCAAGATCCTTCTCTTTTGCTACAAAACGATGAAGAGATTCTGATCTGCCTTCCATCACTTCTGGATAGGTTCTGGCGTAATAACCACCCAATGCCACAAGCCCTGATAAAAATGAAACAACAAGATGTCCAAGAGCTCCGCGATGGTTATCGGCCATCGCAGCATCAAGACTGTTAAAAAGAGCATAACCTGCTACAACTCTCCAAATGCACTCTGAAAGCGATGGTTCCGTTGCAGTATTTTTGAAAAGCTTTCTTGTAGCTTTAACCTGAAGATACGCGTTAACCTCTCGACGAATATCTGGGAGAAGTAGTGTTTCTCTTTCTTCATGCGGCAGAACATAGTAATTATGGAGCAGGTTGAGAACGCCAAAAGAATCACTCAATTGTTCCTTCCTGCTCTCTTTATCGTTGACTATTAATTGATGATATCGAATCATCTCCTCAATCGTATCTCTTACTTTGCTTGGTGCGATTTCAACCTCCAGAAATGTTGTGTTTGTCATCATTCATCATCCACAGTAAACAATTTACTATCCTTCACCTGATACACACCCAATCGCGCTCCGCAATCGAGCCATCCATGTGCATAATTAAGGCAAGCGAACGCGTTCACTTCCTCCCCTTTCTTGTGGAAGTGCAGCGCGTCGTCATAATACCGTTGTGCCATGTCAAGAATAATCGCTGCATCCTCTTCTCTGTTTTTTGCCTTTGGTGCTTTCTTGGCCATAGCGAGAGCTTCCTTTGTCAAGGCAAAATAATGTTCAAGTCGTTTTGGCGGAATGCTCGCGTCCATAGAATAAAGAAAATAGAAGAAGTTAAAAAGGTTATTGCTCTGGCTTTGGCGGGGTACGCCTTACCGTCATGGGAATAATACCTTCCTCGAACTCTCGCTACGCGATATCAAGCGGGCTGTATCGCATTTGCTTGAGCTCTTCCTCACTGAATTTAATAAGGGATGGAGCTCCCATCGCGATTTGCATGGCGCGCGCGCCAAGCATCCTTGCCTTTTCGTATTTTGTGTATTTTTCGCCTTTTTCCATTAGTATCACCTTATGCCTTGAGGCATTTGCGAAGCTCTGCTGATTTTTGCAAGCCGAGCTCCACCATTTGCTTAATCTCGTCGAGTGTGAGTTGGCCATCGCCGCCTTTTTGTAAGGCGCAGAGCATGCCACCCTGGGTTGTCGTTACCGTCAGTCGAACATCAAACGTTCTTTCTTCGACAGGGGACGGGTCTACCAATAAATTCTTGCCAATCTTGTAGACAGTGACCGCAATAGGAAGCTTTGTCAAGGGAAGCTTCTGCTTCGTCTTCTGGCGATAATCAAGCTCGGTGCCATCATAATGAGGGAATACGGCGTCTTGAAGCGCCGCCAACGCGGCGAGGCTTGAGGCGTCCAGCAGATTCCCATCATCATTGACCGTGCAGATGTCGATCGAAACAATCCAAACTTTCTCGCCAGCTTTAATACACAGCTTTTTCGTGTCAATCGCCTTGGCTTCTCGAATGCCGCGATCGACGACTCGAGCAAGTTCGATTGATTGTACATCCGGAGGTCCCGCCTCGAATTCTGGCGATGCCATGGGAAGCAGTTCAGCACCAACCATAAGCGATCCATCTTCAGGCATGTCTGGATACGGCTCACTGATAAACAACTTTACTCCAGCGAGTACTTCCGTTTCGCCGATCTTCACGCGCGCTGAGCCTTCAGCGGTTTTGGAAATGCCATATTCAACCTTGACGGGGCGCCACTCGTCTAGTTTTCTGCCGTCAAATCTGATGCCTTTGTTGAGCGCGTTTGTCAGATGTTGCTGCATGGTGTCATTAAGAAGGGAAGCGCTCATTCTACGTCACCTCCTTCGTCGCCGCCTTCTTGGCCTTTGTATTTTTCCTTTAAGGCGGTTTTTTGGATCTCATAGATCTTGTTGCAAGCGTCCTTTGCGAGCTCTAAGGCTTTATATAACTCATCTTTGTGGATGTCGCCATCCATCTGCAATAGGGTGTATTCGCCGGTGCTTGGCAGCATGGCAACAGGAATATCCGCTACCGGGCCGTCTTCGTACGCCTCTTCCTGGTAGTCAAGGTCTACAACAAGCTTGTCATCAACTTTTCCAACAGCAATCGCCGCAACCAAGTCCTTCATGGGAAGGCCAGCGTCGGCAAGCGCGATGGACGCCGCGCAAATGCCCGCGCACCTGCTTCCCGCGTCTGTCTGTGGAAGATCGATAAAAACATCAACAACTGTATTTGGGTAATCACTCAAGTCAAGAACGGGTAAAAGCGCCTTCTCAGTGACAAGGGAAATTTCCTTCGCGCGTCGATTCGGGCCTGGCTTGACGCGTTCGCCCGCTCCGGAGAACGGCATCATGTTGTAGCTGCATCGCAGGACGCCTGTTTTTGGATTCTGCATAAATTTTGGATGCAATTCTCGAGGTCCATAAACCGTTGCGTAGGCGATCGTGTTACCAATGCGGAATAAGGCGGAGCCATGCGCTCGTGGCACAACGCCTGCCTTTGCTTCTATGGGGCGAAGGTCGCTAAAGCTTTTTCGTCCATCGAATCGTTTTGTGTATGCCATTATTTCACCATGCCTATTTCGTAACTTCCTTCAATTTATTCGTGAGAAAGTCTTTAATTTTATCCGTGAGTCCAGAAAGATGTCCTTCTTTCTCTATTTTCCTTATGGCCTCAACAGCGATGTTTTCCATATGCGCCTCGCCTTCCAGCCAGATCAAGCCATTTTGCCCAACAACGATCTTGACGCCAGTGGCATCTTTGATCATGCTCACCATGCTTCCTAGCTTGCCGATTATGCGAGGCACTTTGTTAGTGTTTACTTCAATCACTCTGCCGCCAAGCAACTTGCGTAAACCAGGGCCACGCATGGTTATATCCACAAGCTTTTGGGAAGTGACATTAATAATCTTCGTGACGATATAATCGCCAAGAGCATAATACTTTGACAAGTCTGAGCCGCGCTCGATAAATTCGCTTGTCGCGTCCTTCATGCCAAGCACTGCTTCGTATGGCGAGTTAGTACTTAGTCGCCAACCAGCGATCATGATATCGCTTACTTGGCCGATGATGGTGTCGCCGCGCTTTGGAATATATCGTCCAGACAGCGGAATGATCTTAAGCACCTTTCCATCGACCTTAAGCAAGCCTAAGCGCGCCGCTCGGATATCCTCTTTTATGCGATACGTGCCAAAGCTGGGGAGAAAATCCATTCCCTGCGCGAGAAGTTCACCAGGAACAACGATTGCTTTGTCGCTAACTTTCAATTCACTCATAGTATTTCACCTTATTGAATAACTCTTGTCTCTGCTCCACCATGCGTTAATTTGTTCAGTCGATCGTAAAAATCCGCCTCGAGTCCAGCGGGAATTTCGATCACGCAGGAATAGCTTCCATCATCATTCCATTTTTCCTGTTGCGGCTTTGCGAATTGCATAATAGCGTTAATCGCTTTGCCCGCATGTGTTGCAGGAATTCTGATGGCAATCTTGCGCTGCTCGAACGATATGGGCAAGATTGGCCGCAGCTGTTTGACAATTGGGTCAACCTGCTCTTCGGCGGTTTTGTATTCATCGATCTTGATTTTTGCTTCCGCCATCGCGTTCTCAATGCGTTGCGGCGGATGCGGGAATTTTGTTTGTGGATCAATCGCGTTTCTCGCAATGATTGTGATAATGCGTTTGCGCTTCTCTTCGCGCAGCTTTTCGCGATATTCAGCGGTGAGCTGAATCTCACCTTCTTTCATGATGGTAGTAGCGATGCGCAACACATCAGTGCTGCCAAAGACGGCCTTCAACTGTGTTTCCGCGGCAAAAACCCCTCTGCTCACATCGCTAAAGATTTTCTCGCTGCGAAGGACGTCTTTTATGTCTACTGCCTTGCCTTTCTTGAATTCGATGGCAAGGTCAGGGTCAACCGCGACTTCAAACACACTGCCGCCTTTCTTTAGGCGGGCGAGGTTAAAAGAGACGCGCTCTTTATCGAAGATCTGTTGCCGGTGCATCCTACTTTTTCTTAACCTCTTTTAGGAGCTTGTCTATGCGATCTTTTTCTACTTTTGTGAAGGTTCTTGTATCAGCGCGAACATATGCGCAGTCAAGGCGATCAACCGTAATATTATTTTCAAGTGCCTTGGCCAATGCTTTGATGCCAAGTTTCATCGCGTCATCAATCGACATATCACGCCGGTATTCTTTATTGAGAATTTCCTCGATCTCTGTTTCTCCTTCGCCAATCACGCACGCCTTGTACTCAAAGTAAATTCCTGTTGGGTCTGTTTTGTATAATGTTAAACCTCGTACATCCGCGCCGCCGATGAGGATGGAAACGCCGAAAGGCCGAAGGCCACCGGATTGCGTGCAGATTTGCTTGAGATCACAAATATCTTTTACAATAGAAAGCACATCGATAGGCGTATCATAGGTTACTCGATTTTGTTGCGCTCGGAGCTGGGCGCGCTCAATCAATACACGCGCATCGGAAAGAATGCCTGCCGCAGTTGCTCCAATATGCTCATCAATCTTGAAAATCTTTTCTATGGCATCAGCCACAATAAGCTGGTCAACGATGCGTTTATCTGTTACAAACACAACACCGTCCTTTACTACCATACCAATGGCCGTACTGCCCTGCTTGACTGTTTTCTTCGCATACTCAACTTGAAGGAGCCGTCCATCCGGGCTGAACATGGTGATAGCGCGGTCATAGCCCATCACCTGATGGCTCATTGGCTGCATATTTTCGTCCTCCTTTTCTTTCATGGTTTCAACCTGCCGTGTTTTTTTCCGTTATTTTTTTTATTTTGCGAAGGATGCCTGACACCTTTGTCGTGCGGACAATCACCGCTTGATCAGCAATCATTGTGATGAGCGCAAGGCTCGCTTTGAGTTGGTTAACATACTTCGTGTTTACCTTTAAAACGCCACGCTGCTTGTTCCCATCCCATGTGTCCGCAAGCACCCACAAACCTGACTTTGCTGTTTCAAGCTCGCCTAAAAGCTGAAGGGCTTGCTTCCATATTTCTCTGGAAACAGGAGTTACCTCGGGGATTTTGCCTTTCGAAAGGATTTCAAAGGCGATATATCTGTTTTTCTCCCGAAGCGTTGGAATTAATGGTTTCACGCGCTTATTCGCCATGATTTCCCTTAAAACAGTTTTCTTTAACTGAGAAAATGTGCATGTAGCTCGATTTTCTCCTTTCTCTCAGGGGACTGGGATTTTGTCAGAGTATAAAAAGGTATTGGTTTGTAATATGCTGGCTTATAATGTCTATAATGCTATTTTATTGCCAATTAGGCTGTTTTCTCTTTTCATCTATTCTTTGCATTGTCATAAACAAAGATTTTTATATGAGTGTGCTATAATGATTTGATACAGTGATAGTAAGAAGGTGATTGTATGGCAAAGGCATTAAAAAAGCGAGGCGTTCAGCGAATAAGTCGAACGAAATTCTTGGACAAACATACTGCTAGCCCATTGAAAGGTCGCAGCGGCCCAACATATCGTCGGGTTCGCAGGCAATTGCCACGTTATTAGCATACTCTTTGAGGTGATACTATGCCTACAGCAGTCGAAAGAAATCGGCGAAAAAAGTTTCGTTCTGGATATTTAGGACAAGTGAAAGGTCGCGGCGGGCCAACGCATCGAAAAAGACGACAAGTAAGGGCACCAGCAAGCGCGAGAAGCATGCGATAAATTTTCTTTTTTTC
>JACQMX010000108.1 GCA_016203375.1 Candidatus Woesearchaeota archaeon
GAAAAAGCTGCATGAAATGGTAACCGAACTGCAACACCTTATTGACGGAAAGCTCGTTCCCACGCCAACGTATGGTGCTGGAGAATGGCCATGGCAAGGCTACACGAACAAGAAGGCCATTGAATTGAAAGACATCTCGCTTGTTAGCGGCGTGAAAGAAATGAGAAAAAGAAAGCTCGCCGCAGCGGGAATAACCACCATAGAGCAGCTGGCGAGCACTAAGCTATCAGCATTAACGGAGATTGGCATGCGAAGTAATGAGGCAAAGCGCATGATGCTCAGCGCGGAATCGCTTTTCACCGAGAAAGCCATTGTCATCAAAAAACCCGAACTGCCGCGCGCAAAGACGGAGCTGTATATGGACTTTGAAAGTACCGATGAACCGGTTGAGGCTGATTTGGAAAAGATAGATTACCTTATAGGTATACTTGCGTGGAAAGGCCAGAAGCAAGAATATCTGCCATTTGTCGCACACGCGCCAGAGGAGGAAGAAGCGATGTTTGCTTCATTTCTGAAATTCATCAGCGCGCAAAATGATTTTGTGCTCTATCACTGGCACACCTATGAGCGAACGCGCATGAAGCACTTGTTCGAGAAGTATGCAGTAAAAGCCGCGCTGCAAAAGCACATCCTTGAGCATATGGTGGATTTGCACAAGCTCGCGACAGACGCTGTCATCTTTCCAACGTACGGCAACGGCCTTAAGGAGATCGCGAAATGGCTTGGTTTTTCTTGGCGTCATGACGAGGTGACGGCACAGGAAAGTATTGCTATGTATCTTAAGTATGCTGAAGACAATAAGAAGTATGCGGATAAATTGCATCTCATTCTTGATTATAATGAGGATGATTGTTATGCTACCTTCAAGATAAAAGAATATGTAGAAGGATTGAAAGCATGAAGGCTGAAGGAAAGGAAAAACAGGAGCCTGAAAGAAACCATAAGCACATATGTGCTGTCTGCGGCATTGCGATGAAGAAGACGAAAGGTGGCGAATACAATGCGAAGTGCATGAGCTGCGGGTATGAGGTGGCGTGTTGTGATGTGGATTAAGTATTTATAAGGTTTTACACAAATTCTCTATACTTCTATACCATACCTTCATAAGTTCATCAAGGCATTATGGAGCTTATGAAATTTTACAATCAACCACTCTTTTGTCCGCGGGGAAGCGTGCGCGCAGTGCTCGCTGTTACTATTACCTTTAGCACTATGCTGCTCGCGTTTGTTAATATGGAAATATTCAGAATGACTCTGCCTTTATGCGCATTGGTAGTTGGGTATTATTTTGGACGAAGAGAAAGATAAGCTTACTGACGAGTTATGTTCTGATTCTGCTGTACCACCGTATCGCGAATATGCAAGTACATCGCGTCCAATAATTGCTCAAAATTAAGTTCCTCAGTACAATATTTCATGATGATGTCATACTGCTTGGCATCATAATACCTGCTGCAGTCTAAGCCAGAGCCTTCCTTAACTTGAAGATTGAAGAACTTGCTTGCTTCTTTGTGATTAATGCCCCATAGCTGTTCGTGTTTCATGGTGTTGCCGCTGATAACCGGACTTATTTGAAAGATGTCAACACCAAATGGCCGAATCAGGATGTCATAAAGATCGCGTTCCGACGCAATGCCATGGTGCTTCATGCGCGCGAAAAGATAGGGAAGATCGAACTTGAGAATGTTAAAGCCAGTTATCTTAACATACGGATCACTTTTTTGAATTTCTCGCAGAAAAGTATAAAATTGCTGCAGGATGTCTTTCTCATTCGATTCCCACTCTTTCAGGAAAACTGGCGCCTTGATCTCTTCTTTTATAGGCGGCTTAAAACCAAGGTAGAATGAATAGGAGATAACAATGACCTTTGACTCAGAAAGGTATGGGTTAATAGACGAGTCCGGATTATTTGGCGCGGAATATGTCTCTATATCAAGGAAGAGATGGCTCATACAAAACAAGAAGCAAGGTATGTATATTAAGGTTGTGTCAAATGTATTGTCAGCCCGCGAAAGATTTATTAACCCCAAACCCTAAAGAGCCTATAACGAGGTGACATCATGACAAGAGCTGCAGTGAAGTATTCTGGTGGCGGTTATGTAAGCGATGGAAAAACAATCCCACCAGAGCGCATTCGAGAAGCAGACAGGCGAAGATTACGAGAAAATTCGGGAAAAGAGCTTACCGTGGATTTGCTTGGCGGACGGTCCATCAAGAAGACTATGTCCCGCTTGCGACCGAGGGTATAAATTTTCTATTCTTTTTTATTCTCTAATTTTTTCCACGTTAACGCTTCTTGTCTAATCCAATAAGGGATGTTTTCTTCATCAGTAATAAGATCGATCCATTGGTAATCTGTATGCTCTTCACTTAACCGCACATGGGTATGTGATGGCTTACAATAAAATATGATCATGGTAATGCGTTGTCCATCATCGCGCGTAAAATGCTGCACCCCTAATGGACATATGGGTTCGATGTCCAAAGCCGTTTCTTCTTTGGTTTCGCGAAGTAAACCATCATAAGGATTTTCTCCGGCCGCGATTCTTCCACCAGGAATTTCCCATACGCTAGGCTTATGTGGATCATTCGGCCGACGTTTGAGAATGAGCAATTTTGTTCCATGAACAATAAACGACTTAACTGCTATAGCAAATAATGGCTGTGTCATGGTCAACAATTCTGAAGAACATCTAATCGATGCTCGAGCTCTTCAATCTCATTTTCCTTCTCATTAATGTCATCCTGTATGTCATCAATATCATCTTCAAGCTCATCGACGCGATCATCATCGCCAGCGTCTTCAGCGGCATCTCGTTCATCCTCAGCTTGTTCGAGTTCTTCACGCAAGTCCTCGAGTTCTTGGTTTGCCTCATCAAGATCCTCCTGGACACCTTCCTCATCATAACGCTCGCAGATCTCATCTTCCTCATTATTATCCTGAGAAGCGCTCAAGCTCGCTAAGCCGCACTGGAGACGCTCTTGATTAAGCTCATCGCGCTTGTCGTCAAGCTCGGCATTCAGCTGATCAATCTCTTCTTGAAGCTCAGCTATCTGCTCGTCCTTTTCATTAATATCATCTTGTACGTTTCCAATTTCCGCCGTATTATTAGCTTCTTGTGCTGTCTCAAGTTGCTCCTCAAGCTCATCCTTCTGGTCGCGGAGAGCATTGATGTCTTCTTCTTTTCCATCAAGCCGCGCTTTTAGGCGATTGTATTCCATTGCAATAGTGTCCATCTCATTACGATCGCATTGAGATTGCGGTGTCGATTCTGGCGTTTGTGGCAGTGTTGCGTTAGCAATTGGAGGAACATAATTTGGGTCGCAATCGTCCTTCGCCTTCACTAAGGATAGTTTTAAGCGTCGAACATCGTCTCGTCCATCATTCGCCTTGTCCTTTGCCGCTTCCCACTCCGCTTGCACGCGCCGAAGGGTGGCGTTTGCAATGTTTATTTGACTTGGATTGCGCGCAGCAAGTGCCTGTTCATAGTCTTCCTGCGCGGACACAAAAGCATTTGTTTTTGCCGCAAGCTCCTGATCAAGAACTTTGGACGCATTACGCGCTTCCGCAATATCAAACTCCAATTGGTTGAGGACGATCGAGCATTGATCAGTCATGCCCGTCGTATTCACTGATGCTTCCTCTTCTGCTTCTTGCGTCACATTGAGTAAGGCCTGTATATCAGTTGCAGCTGAATGATTAGTAAGGTTAGAAAGTTTCTTCAGTGGCTTCTTTACTTTTTTCTTTGGTTGTTCACAACCAACAGCAAGAACAAGAAGTATGGCTATACTGAGAATAATGACAAGTTTTGTATTTTTATGCATGCAGTTCCCAACATTTAAACCAACCCACTTGTAGAAATGCACATCTCTTTTTATAGTTATCGAAA
>JACQMX010000116.1 GCA_016203375.1 Candidatus Woesearchaeota archaeon
AGCATTACCAGTTGGCTGTTACTTGGAAGCTTGCGATAATTCCGGCGCAAAGACGGTAAAAATATTTTCCGTTAAAGGTCACAAGACCGTTAAGAAAAGAATTCCCGCTTGTGGCGTCGGCGATCTTGTCCAAGTTGCCGTAAAGAAAGGCAAGCCTGACGTACGAAAAAAAGTGATGTTCGGCGTTATTGTTCGACAGCGCAAAGAATACAGGCGCCCCGACGGCATGCGTATCAAGTTCGAAGATAATGCCATTGTCATCCTGAAGGATGATAAAGGTAATCCAAAAGGAACAATATTGAAAGGGCCTGTTGCCAAAGAAGCAGCAGAGCGCTGGCCGCAAATAGCGAAGATAGCAAGTATCATTGTTTAAGGTGACATCATGAAGAAAGTATGGTCTGGAGCATGGAAGGGAAGCAAGCTTCCGCGCAAGCAGCGAAAATATCGAGCGAATGCTCCGCTTCATGTCAAGCGTAAATTCCTTTCCGTTCATCTCTCTAAGGAACTTCGGGCGAAATATTCTCGCCGTGCCGTTCCTGTTCGCTCTGGTGATAAAGTAAAGGTCCTGATCGGAAGTCATCGCGGCCACACGGGCAAAGTTGATCGTGTGGATATGAAGCGAGCAAAAATATACGTCACCGGCATTGCCGCTATTAAAAAAGATGGCAGCAAAGTGGCGCCGCCACTCGAGCCATCAAATCTTATGATTACTGAACTTAGCCTGGGAGACAAGAAGCGTGAAGCCATGCTCACACGCGCGCTCCCTCAGGGGAAATAATGATGTACTATGGTAAAGAAACACCTTAAAAGCGTTGCAACGCCACGAACATGGAGTGTTCCAAGAAAGGAAACCGTCTTTATTACTCGGCCCTATCCTGGTGCGCACCCCATGCTCTACAGTATGCCATTGAATGTTGTCATGAAAGAGCTCATCAAATGCGCCCAGACGACTAAAGAGGTTCGGTATATCCTGAAGACAAAACAAGTGCTTGTTGATGGCGTACGCCGACAGGAGTATAAGATGCCTGTTGGCCTCATGGATGTTGTAAGCCTTTCTGGCATTAACGAGTATTATCGCATCGTTCTTGATAATCGGGGCAAGATCATCGCTGTTTCCATATCAAAAGAGGAAGCGGTGCTGAAGCCTTGTCGCGTCGCCGGCAAGACGCTTGTTGGCAAGGACAAATTCCAGCTGAACCTAAGTGGGGGAAGAAATCTTCTTGTTCCAAAAGCAGATTATGCTGTTGGAGATACGCTCCTCCTCACGCTTCCGCAGCAAGAGATCAAACAGCATTTGAAACTCGAGAAAGGGATGCTCGTTTATCTTATTGGAGGGAAACATATTGGAGAAACGGGTACTGTTGAAGAGATCGCAGATGGCAAGATTCGAGTCAAGACAGGCTCTGCCACATACGAAACGTCGAAGCAGTATGCGTTTGTCGTTGGTAAAGAAAAGTCGCTGGTAACACTAAAATAGGAACATGAACGCTATGAGAAAAATAAAAATCGAGAAACTCACCCTGAATATTGGGGCCGGAAAAAATCCAGATGTGCTCAAGAAAGGTACTAGACTCTTGAAAAACATAACTGGACTTGAACCGGTAAAAACTGTTACCCAGAAAAGAATTCCTAATTGGGGGTTGCGACCAGGCTTGCCTATTGGTTGTAAAATTACATTGCGAAAGCAGCAAGCGTACGAATTGGTTACGAGACTCCTCGATGCGAAGTCCAAGAAACTTAAATCAAGCAACGTTGATAATAATGGGAACGTATCCTTTGGCATTCATGAATATATTGACATCCCTGGCGTTAAGTATGATCCAGAAATTGGAATTATGGGTTTACAAGCATGCATTACGCTCGAACGAAATGGTTTTCGAGTAAAGCGGCGAAGAATTGGACCAGCGAAACTTCCTCAAAATCATAGAATTGCAAGGGATGAGGCAATCCAGTATCTTACAACGACATTTAATGTTCAGGTGAGTGATGAAGAATGACGTACAGCGATTATCATAAAGCCTTAAAGCAACTAAAAGTGAAGCCAGCAAAGTTGCAAAAATATTTGAAGCATAATACGCCAAAGAAGCGAAGCTGTGGTATAAGTCTTCGCCGATGTAGACGCTGTGGGCGAATAGGCGCGCATGTGCAGAAGTACGGTCTGCACCTTTGTCGACAATGCTTTAGAGAAACGGCAGCAAAACTAGGCTTCAAAAAATACAATTAATGGTGACTACATGACACTCAATGACCCTGTATCAAGCGCGTTGTCGGCGATCCTTAACGCCGAGCGTATTGGAAACACTACTATGATAGTGAAACCAACCTCAAAGCTTATCAAGGGTGTGCTTACGATCTTGAAAGAAAATCTTTACCTCGGTGAATATACAGAGGTTGAAGATGGTCGTGGAAATTATCTTACGGTTAACCTCTTGCGGCGCATCAATAAATGCGGCGCGATTAAACCGCGATATCCTGTTGCGCTTGCTGATTATGAAAAGTTTGAGAAGCGTTATTTGCCGGCAAAGGACTTTGGCATACTGATCGTTTCAACACCAAAAGGTCTAATGACGCATATAGCGGCAAAAAAACAGAAAATTGGAGGAAGGCTCCTCGCCTATTGCTATTAAGATGAAGCTCAAACTAATGAAAGCAGATGTTGCATTGCCCTCTGGTGTTACTTGCACTGTTCAGGGAAATACTACGGTCACTCTTCGAGGGCCGAAAGGGGAAGTTACTCGTCAATTTCCTCACCAAAAGATCAGCGTAACGGTAGAGGGGAACACTATCTTGATAAGTGCAAAAAATGCAACAAAGTCGGAAAAAACAATGATTGGCACATTCGAATCGCATATCAAAAATATGTTAAAAGGAGTCACTGATGGTCATAGTTATCGCATGAAAATTTGCTCTGGTCACTTCCCGATGAACGTTAGTGTTGCCGGTAGTGAATTTATTATCAAAAATTTCCTTGGAGAAAAGGTGCCACGGAAGCTGAAACTTCGTCAAGGGGTCACAGTAAAAGTTGAAGGACAAGAAGTTGTTGTTGAAGGTGTTTTCCTTGAACAAGTTTCCCAAACAGCAGCAGACATCGAGCTGCTTACCCGAATAAGGAATCGTGATTTACGCATCTTCCAAGATGGTATTTATATTACCAATAAAGATGGTCAAGCGGTCGGTCAACTATGAGCAATCTCAAAGCATTACTGGAATATAGAAAGCACCTCAAGGGGCGAAAACCAGAATTCATCAGACAGGATGCTCATAAACACCCATCGCTTGGAAGGAAATGGCGCAGACCTCGCGGCATTCAGTCAAAGATGCGCAAGAATAAGCGCGGTTATCGAGCATCGGTGACCATTGGTTATAGAAGTCCTAAAACAGTCCGTGGCTTGCATCCATCAGGACTTCAGAGCGTTGTTGTTCATACGCTCGATGGCTTAAAGGCGCTTGATACAAAAACACAAGGAGCAACAATAGCGCATGTAGGCATGAAGCAAAAGATGGAACTTTTGCGATTTGCTGTCGAAAAGAAAATCCCTGTCTTAAACGTGAAGGACGTTGCCTTATTTTTGAAGAAAGCTGAAGAAGCTCGCCAGCTTAAGAAAGAAGAACAAGAAGGCAAGCGCAATGCAAAGCTGCAAAAGCAAGAAGAGCTAAAGAAAGTTGCAAAGACAAAAGAAGCGGAAAAGAAAGAAGAAGCAGCGCCGCCAAGTGAAGAAAAAAAGAAAGAAGAAGTTAAAGAAGTTGAGAAGATCCTGACAAAGAAAGAATAGGGAGATGCATATGGAACTTACCGTTCAACGACGACTTGCCGCAGAAGTGCTTCATTGCTCCCCGAAGCGGGTGTGGTTTGATGAAACACGACTTGGTGATATTAAGGAGGCTATTACCAAGCAAGACCTTCGCGGTTTGATCGCAAAAGGGCTTATCCAGATGAAACGGAAGCGAGGGATTTCCCGTGGGCGTGCCAGATTTAATCAGGCCCAGCGAAGAAAAGGACGCCAGCGAGGTCATGGTTCAAGAAAGGGATTGGCTACAGCTCGCCAGCCAGAAAAGCGCGCTTGGCTTGCGCGCATTAGATTACAACGCGTTTTTATCAAATCATTGCGAGACAAAAACATGATCAGCAACGTGGCATATCGAGAATTATACATGAAATGCAAAGGCGGATACTTCCGTAGCTTACGCCATGTGAAACTCTACCTTGATGAACATAACCTTATAACCAAGAAAAAGTGAGACTATGAGACGTAATGATATAACCTACACCGTTCCATTCCGAAGGAAGAGAGAAGGAAAGACAGATTATCGTAAACGCCTTGCTCTCCTTAAGTCTGGCTTGCCGCGCTTAGTTGTACGAAAGTCAATCAAAAATGTTGTCGTTCAAATCATTCAATACCAGTCAACGGGAGATAAAGTTATTGTTTCAGCGCACTCAAATGAGCTAAAGAAATATGGATGGAAACTCTCCCGTGGGAATATAACTGCAGCGTATCTTGTTGGTATGCTCATAGGAGAAAAGGCAAAAAAGGCAAAGATCAAGGACGTTATACTCGACATGGGCTTGCAATTATCCGTTAAGGGTTCAAGGATTTACGCCGTAGTGAAAGGGTTTCTTGATGCCGGTCTGAAGCTTCCTTGCGATCCAGAAATATTGCCTAGTGATGATCGCCTTTTAGGGAAGCATGTTGAAGCGTACGCGAAGCAGCTCATGGCCGATAAAGTGAGATATCAACATCAATTCAGCGCGTATCTCGCTCAAGGCGTTAATCCAACAGAGATCTCCAAATACGTCCAAGAGACAAAAGCAAAGATAGCAAAAGGTGTCTGATCATGCCCAAAGAACAAAAACAGCTAAAGGAAGAAAAAAAGGAAGAAAAAGCGCAACCTGCTTCAGAAGAGGTCCAAGAAGAGGTTGAATCCGTTGCGGTGGTTGTACCTGAAGAAGCGCCGGATATCATTACTCCTATTGCAGAAGAAGAGGTTCCTGTCGAAGCGAAATTCTCGCTTGCCGTAGAACAATGGCGACCAAAGACAGAGATTGGAAAGGCGGTCAAGAGCGGTGAGGTTACCAGTATCGATGAAGTTCTTGACTCGGGCAAGAAGATTCTCGAAGCGGAGATCGTCGATGTGCTTTTTCCAAACTTGGAAAGCGACTTGCTCATGATTGGCCAGTCTAAGGGTAAGTTTGTCGGCGGACAACGCCGGGTATTCAAGCAAACGCAGAAAAAGACAAAAGAGGGAAACAAGCCAAAATTTGCGACATATGCCGTTGTAGGAAATCGTGATGGCATCATTGGTATTGGCTATGGCAAAAGCAAGGAAACCGTTCCGGCGCGAGAAAAAGCCTTGCGAAATGCTCGCTTACATATTATCAAGATTAGGCGTGGCTGCGGCTCCTGGCAGTGCGGTTGCAAACAGCCACATTCAATCCCATTTACTGTTTATGGAAAGTGCGGTTCTGTTGAAATTTGGCTAATGCCTGCGCCAAAAGGCAAAGGCTTGATCGTGGAAAAAGAATGTCAAAAGATCCTCGCTCTTGCCGGCATCAAGGATGCCTGGTCAAAGACAAAGGGAAAGACGGTGAGTAAGATTAATCTTGTTAATGCCTGCTTCGCCGCATTGCAAGAATTGATGAGGACGAAAATTCAATCTCAACATAATGAAGCCTTAGGTGTTGTCGAGGGAAGTATTGGTGAAATAGCACATGGAAACGCAGAAGAAGAATCAAAGTAAATCGAAAGCAGTGGAAAAGGCACCATCGCCTAGCGGCGCAACGCTTGCGATTGTTCGTGTTCGCGGTATGGTGAACAACAAGCCAGATGTTCGTCGTACTCTGGCCCTTCTCCGACTCCTCAAGAAAAATACATGCGTTGTTTATCCTAAAACAGCCGCAATTGCCGGTATGCTCAAATTAGCCAAGGATTATATTACCTGGGGGGATCTTGATGATGAAACCCACAAGCTTCTCGTCGAGAAAAAAGGAGAGGGTACACTTTTCCATCTTCATCCGCCTCGAGGTGGTTTTGGCAGGAAAGGAATAAAGCGATCGTTTGCCGCACATGGCGCCTTAGGCGATCGTGGCGTAAAAATTAATGATCTGGTGAAGAGGATGCTCCCATGACAACGCATAAGCGAAAGAAGCTTGTGAAGTACCGAGGCAGCCATACGCACGGCGGTGGTGCAAAGAAAAAGCGCCGTGGCAGTGGCAATCGCGGCGGCCGAGGTATGGCGGGAACAGGAAAGCGCGCAGATTCAAAGAAACCATCCATCAATGTAGCCACTTATTTTGGCAAACATGGCTTTATCAAAAAAAATGCAAATATAGTAAGAGCCATAAACTTAGAATACTTTGAAGTACATATGGATGATCTTGTGGCCCAAAGCAAGGCAGAGAAAAAAGCAGATGGCTTTCATATTGATCTTTCCACGTTAGGATACGATAAGCTGCTTGGTGGGGGGCAGGCGACCAAAAAATATCATTTTACTGTCCGTTTTGCAGCCGCAGGCGCTATAGAAAAAGTCAAGCAAGCGGGCGGTCAGGTCGCTGTTCTTGAAGGCAAGGCAGCGCCAGAGCCTGTTAAAGATGTTAAAAAGAAACAATAATCCTCCTATTGTACAAAACGCTTATATAGATCTATTCCTTAACATTCATGAAGGGGTGCTTTGATGTCTTTTTGGCAAACATTGATCAATAATCTTCCTGAAGTTGCAGGACCTTCCCAACGCAGACTTTCCTTTAAAGAGAAACTTAAATGGACGCTCATTGTACTCGTCCTTTTCTTTATCCTCGGCTTGGTTCCTTTATTTGGTCTCGGCCAAAACGCTTTGCAACAATTCGAATTCCTTTCCATCATTCTCGGTGCCGAGTTTGGCTCTATTATCTCCCTCGGCATTGGTCCCATTGTTACTTCCTCCATTGTTCTCCAATTGCTAAATGGAGCGGGGATTGTTTCATTTGATCTGAAAAGTGATGAGGGGAAACGAAAATACCAAGGCACGCAGAAGCTTCTCTCCATTTTCTTTATCATTTTTGAAGCCGCTATTTATGTCTTCATGGGCGGCTTGGCACCAGAAGTGACGTATGCAGGAACAACACTTTATTTCCAGCTAGAACTCATCTTGATCTTTCAACTCTTTTTAGGTGGCTTACTTATCATGTTTATGGATGAGATAGTGAGCAAGTGGGGCTTTGGCTCTGGGATAAGCCTGTTCATCGCGGCTGGCGTGTCGAAGTCTCTTTTTATCCGCGCATTATCCCCCTTGCCTTCTCCTACAAATCCAGAAATTCCAACTGGTGCCATTCCAGCGCTTTTCAAATCTGTTGCTGGCGGCGATTTTATTACTGCTGCCCTGATGATCGCCGCAGTTCTTGCCACAGCGCTTATTTTTGTTATCGCCGTTTATGGGCAGTCAATGAAGGTAGAAATTCCCTTATCCTTTGGAAGAATTCGTGGTCAAGGTATTCGATGGCCGTTGAGTTTTATTTACACCAGCAATATCCCGGTTATTTTAGTTGCGGCGTTGCTCGCAAATATTCAATTATGGGCAAGGCTTCTCGAGCGTTGGGGGCATCCTATCTTGGGAACTTTTGTTGGCAATACACCAACTTCAGGCCTTGTCTCATGGATTAATCCACCAAATATTGTGAATAAAATAATCACTGGGTCCTTAACCTTCGGCGATGTTGGTATTGCCATCATCTACACGCTAGTCATGATTGGGGGGGCAATGCTCTTCTCATACTTCTGGGTCAAGACATCCGGCATGGATGCGGAGACGCAGGCAAAACAAATCATGGCTTCAGGCTTGCAGATTCCCGGCTTTCGGCGCGATTCGCGCATTATGGAACGATTGTTGCAGCGTTACATCAGCCCGCTTACCTTGATGGGCGGTGCAACGATAGGTCTTCTCGCAGCGGTTGCGGATATTCTCGGTGCCTTGACCAATGGAACCTCCCTCCTACTTACTGTTATGATCGTTTACAAGCTCTATGAAGAAATCGCTAAGCAGCATCTTTATGATATGCATCCGATGATGCGTAAGTTTATGGAGGTTTAACATGGTTTTAGACGCAATTTTCAATCCAGTGCTTCTTCCACTTTTACATCTGCTTGGTCCAACATTTTTTATTATTCTCTTATCCTTGCTCGTTTCTCTCCTGGTGACGTTCGCGTACAAATGGTTAACGGACCAAGAGATGATGAAGACATTAAAGGAGGATATCAAGAGGCATCAGGCAGAATTGAAGAAGCATAAAGATAATCCGAAAAAGTTCATGGAGGTCCAGAAGCAGGCCATGAGTAAAAACATGAAATATATGACCTCTTCGCTCAAGCCATCATTATTTACGCTCATCCCTCTCTTGCTCATCTTCGGTTGGCTGAACAGTCATATGTCCTTTGAGCCGTTACAGCCAAATACGCCATTTACGGTTATCACTTATTTTGTTGAGGGTGCCTCGGGTAATGCGACGCTTGTCGTGCCTGAAGGATTGACTGTTCTTGGTGAAAATCCCAAGCAGATTAACGATAAGAAAGCTGCTTGGCAAGTCAAAGGTAAAACAGGAGAATACTTGCTTGAAGTACAATATAATGAAAAGAGTTTTACGAAGGATATCCTTGTTCAAAAGGAAAATGGCTACAAGCAGCCAGTCACCCCATTTAAGGATAGCCTCGTGACTGCCATTGAAGTTCCCCATGAGAAGATCATTACACTCAACCTGTTCGGCTGGAAACTTGGGTGGCTGGGGGCTTATATCATCTTCTCGTTGATATTTAGCATGGTTTTGCGGAAAGTACTGAAGGTGTATTAGCTTCCTCCAGAACTTTTATATAACCAAACGATATCTTCTTTACCATGGAAAAGCCAACCATTCATCTTTACCTCCGCCATTATGTTCGTGACGCTGCCACGCTCGAGCGCTATCGTGACATTGTCTTCCGCGTGATGAAAGCTGCGCAATATCCTTCCCTCGCCATCTCCGTGGTTGTTGGCGTTCATCCACAGCTTTCCGCGGATCACCGTTACCAGATGTTTTTGCTCTCAAGAAATCTTCTTGATAGGGATATTGCCGTGCATCATCTGCAGGCTAGAGGTTGCGGGCACGCATACTTGTATGTTCTCGGCCAAACGCTCTCTACTGCAACTCCGAGAGCAGATGTGCTTTGCCTTCTCGATGCTGATCAATTCCTTTTTGATGAGCCACGGTTTTATCAGCAGCTTGAGAAACTCGCTTTTCGTCTTGTTAAGGAAAACAAGCTGATGGGGTTGGGAATACGGGATCATATTTCCCTTGGCGGAGGAGAATTAGGTATATTCCGTGAGATTGAAGAGATGTTTTTTGCCCTTTTTGTCCAAAGAAAGATCCTTTATGCAACTCGTAAAGAAGCGGCTATTTCTCAATCCTATAAAGATCTCGGTGATCCGATACCTGGCTGTTATTGTTTTAACCTCGCTCATACCAAATTACCCTTGTTTATAATGCAATGCCTGCGCGATGCACGTCGAGCTAATCTCTGGGGGTATGCCGGGGATCCGTACTTGAGCATGCTTGCCTCAATGTTTAGTCGAATAATCACGGAAATCATGCCAACGCATGATAATCCGCCTGGACTTTTTACATTACAGGACATTGAGAAACAACATGGTGCCTTTGGCAACACAGTTCTGCGAAAACCCTATCTAGCATGTATAAAAGCAGAGCGCAATGTGAAACGTATCCAAAAATATTATCCAGCAGAGCAAGTACTCGCCGTACAACGCATGATGTTGCGAGGTTTAGAAAAG
>JACQMX010000117.1 GCA_016203375.1 Candidatus Woesearchaeota archaeon
ACATTGTATAAATACGACTTTCACAATGATTTTTGAAGTGGAGCTTCTCGGGAATAGGAAGCTCCACTTCAAAAATCGTGTCAATTATCAGATCTATGATTATATTACAAAGAAAATAACACAATAGCTATCAATGCAAATACCATACCAATACCTTGCCGGATGGTAATTGATTCATTGAGGAACAAAAAGGCTAAGAGGATAGTAATAACGGGATAGAGTGCGGTCATGGTAACTACGATGGATACTTGCTTATACCTAACGGCAAAGATGTAAAACAAGGAACCGAGGGTTGCCGCGATTCCTGTCAGGATCCCGAACAGTATTCCATAAGGGTGCGTTTCAGGCTTGAAATTGACGAGAAACAACACACCCATACCGATGATAATCGCTCCGAGAACTTCATATAACATGACACTTTTCGGACTTATATAATTGCCAGCCAATTTAGGGAAAAAGCCCCAAAAGCCAAACACGATGAGAGCCAATATTGAATACATCAACCACTCTTCCATTCTTCTCACCATTCCCTATCTCCGCCACAAAAACTGCAATCCGATCATTACGCAGATAATGCCTATAACAAACTTCAGGAATTTTATCAAGAAGTCCGCCATCAGGAAAAGGCCGCCGGCGATAAACACGACGCCGAGCATTATAGAAAATATGCGCTTTGATGGATTGCTTGGCTGCTTTACATACTTTATTGTTGTCATGCGTGCACCTTCTCAAGAATGAATGGGATAAACGTGAAGAAGAATAATGCACCTATAGCAAGGCGAAGCAGTACGGCAACAAGCACTTCCATCGCCGTGCGTTGCGCGGTCCTCTCGGCCTGCGCTATCGGATCGACGCCTATTTTCTCCTGCTCTAACTCGCGCAATCGTTCCATGATAACCTCTCGCGCTAAACGACGCACTAGCACTTCATCATGGCCTACAGACACAAGATTGCCGATAATCGTCTCAATAGGATACCGTCGATGAAGCGCGGCTCTGATGTATCCCCTGATTTTATCGTGCATCGTTTCCCATCTCTTTTTTATGTTGTATTTTATGTTGTAGGTTATGTTGCAGGCTTTACTCGTTCAAGATAGTCTTTAACTTTTTGATCCATGGTTGGCTTGGCGTTTGGGCCAAGAGAATAATAAATCTTCTCCGCTTCGCCACCCCATGAATAGTCTCCCTTTTCCTTCTCGATCTTTTCCACCTTGAATTCACCAAGCTTCACGCCTTTACTCAAGTGATAATAAATAGATCGAAGGGTAACTTTAGGGTAAACCACTTTGTAGATCTTGTATATCTCGTAGCCGTACGCTTTGCCAACAAAGTGGAGGATCTCCACAACATTTTGCCTGATTTGGCTTTTGACTGGTCTACCGCGTGGCATAGCTCCATAATAATAGACGCAAGTATTTATACCTTACCATATTGAAAAGAAGTTAAAGAAACAAAGAAGTTAAAGAAACTGCGTTCCCGAGATCACGCAGAAGAGTATAGAGAAGTGTAGAAACGTTTTATGGAGAGCCATTTTCGAGATTCAAATTGTCAGAAGAAGAACGAAGAAAATTGAGAGGATAAGAATCACATTAATCAGCATACTGCCATGTCGCTGGTGTTGCGGTTCTTCTTCAACAGTATCATGAAGGGTTCGTCGATTGTAGCCTATCAGTGTCACTGCACCCCTTGCAATAATACCAAAACAGAAAATAATTTCTATTTAAATCTTTGTTTTCACTACGCGGGGTAATTTTTTTCGCAAGAGATGCATGGCATCGACAAAACGCAACAATCCTGGCTTTGCGCCGTAGACCTGCACAACCGATTCCGCGTTGACCAACGCGAGCTGCAAGGCAAACTCAATGTTGTTTCGCTTCATGAGTCCTGCGACAAATGCGGAAGCAAAGGAATCGCCTGCTCCTGTGCTGTCAACAACCTTCACCTGCCGCGCGGGCACGAACCAAACATGATGTCCATCGCTCGCATGTGCGCCTTTCTTGCCCTCTGTAATAACAACAATGCTTGGGCCCGTCTTCAGCAAGCCAAGCAAGAGTGTCTTGATGTCGTCCTCCGGCTTTTTTCCAAGAAGAAGCGCTGCTTCTTCGCGATTGAGCACAAGAACATTCGTGCAGGAAAGGAGTGGCTGAAGCTTTTTCACACCAAGTTTTGCTTGATACTCGCTTGGATTAAACGCCACATGAATACCTTTTTGTCGGGCGTATTGGACAAGTTTCTCTGCGGCGTGATAACTTTCTCCCATCATGGAAGAGATGTAAAACCATTTCGCCTGAAGTTTATTCTTATTAATATCTTTCCAGCGAAGCATATCCGATGCTTCCTTATACGCAAGAATCGCACGATCATGCTCAAGGCTGTCTAAAATAAAAGAATAATTAGTAAGCTCCTTGCCAAACGTGCCGATAAAGGCAACACGCTCACGCTTCAGTTCATTGAGGACTTTGTGTCCATTCTCATCATTTCCCAGATGACCAAGATACGCTGCCGTTACTCCAAGACGTGCGAAGCTTGTTCCCGTATTCGTGCCACCACCGCCAGTTAAAAATTGGAGATTATGGATAAGAATCTTTGAACCGGAAGGATAGCAGATGAGCGTTTCAGCGGATGTCTCCGTACGAATTTTTATAAGCTCAGAATGCGTTTTCGCGAAGACGTCTATGGTCGCACTGCCAACTGTAATAACATTGTAGGCTATAATTTCACCTCTCTACCGCACCTAGTGATAGAACAGG
Organism: Candidatus Woesearchaeota archaeon; assembly: GCA_016203375.1. Lineage (GTDB taxonomy): Archaea > Nanobdellota > Nanobdellia > Woesearchaeales > UBA12501 > JACQMX01. The sequence goes on from JACQMX010000117.1 coordinate 2,750, forward strand.
AATAAAAATGTTTGGATTGAACCGGCTCTGTCCCGAATGTAGCTGGCGCCTGCTTTCGCGAGCATCTTTTTCTTTCTCTTACATAGGTGACAGGGGGACGCCCCCTACGGGGATGTCACCTCTCTGCATGAAACATAAAAATGCGAGCTCGGCGCCAGCCGAGCGAAAGCGAGATTCGGGACAGAGCCGATTGAACCAGCTTTATCCACTTTGCTTGATTATACCTAACTTTACTAGTGCCTGACTCGTGATATGCTGGAAATGAAACAAAAATTTCTCATTCCGCCGTCCAGCCGCTTCCTGCAGTTATTGGTCGGCAACGTTCTTCTTGGGCTCTATTGCTTTAACAAAAAGAAGGTATTGTTCGCTCATTAGGCTTCTGATGAGCCTGAGCGAACGGAATGATGAAATGATTACCCATACAAATAGTATGTTCGCAACAGAAAGCACAGATCCCTTCTGTACAGAGTCAATTGAACCATCTGCGAAAAGAGAAGAAAAAAAAGAAAAAAATAATCCACCTTTATCTGCTCTCTGCTAAGGTCTTAATTGCCTTCAGCGCCACAACAAGGGCCGCCGGAGCAACGAAGACTGCCACATGGAGCAGGATGCTATAAAGCACAGTACCAACCACGGGAATGACCGTGATGGATTCAAGCGCAGCGCCGCCGCCCATTAATGCAATAGCAGCAACGAGAAACTCTGTGGTTTCCTTAGCAGTAATGTTCAAGAATCCGACAAGCAATCCAAGCAAAACTAGCACGATGATAACTGCGGATGCATAGTTCTTGCTCGCTTCGGGGAAAAGACCCACGATGATTGCCAGTAACACACCTGCTAAGAACGCGTATTGTCCTGTTTTACTACCCATTGACCAACACCTCCTTTACAGGTTTTTGGGTTAAATGGAAGGTTGAACAATTTACTGGTATTTAAAACTTTTTATTATGCTAAAATACAAAGGAAAAAGCGTATATATACTGTATATAAAGAGAGGCTCTGTCCCGAATGTAGCTGGCGCCTTCTTTTGCGAGCATCTTTTTCTTTCCCTTACATTGGTGACAGGGGGACGCCCCCTACGGGGATGTCACCTCTTTGCATGCAACATAGAAATGCGAGCTAGGCGCCAGCCGAGCGAAAGCGAGATTCGGGACAGAGCCATAAAGAGAGATTATCTTATATATTGATAACTACCTATTTATTATCAAGAATAGCGTGCGCGTTTGACGCGTTGATAAAGGGAAGGATATGTGACCATTCCGCCTTGCACTGTGCTATAAATCGTGTTGCTAAATATGCTCCTTCTTTCTCTGAAACGCGAGCGAATTGATCCGCCTCAATTAATCCATATGGATAGCCAAGAAAGATCGGATCCTTACTGTTTCTCGCTACCTGCGACAAAAGCGACCCCAAGGACACTGTTTGATTCTGATGAATCTCGCAGCGAAAGATATGCGAGGATCGGGGATGGAATTTTGCAATGATCATGCTCGCGGAATGTTTTTCATTTTTGATCTCCACCAATGGCGCATAATACCATGAAGGAATAGGTTGAGCGTCAGCAAGTTGCGCAAGTGTTCCCAGGAGTGATTTTCCTGATTTGCAAAAGAGCGTGCATGTTTTCGCTATCGCGGCAACAATAACGCCTTTTGCTGTCGCATCGGTGAATAATTCATTGAAATGTTGTTCCTGCAGATGATGAGTAGCTTGCAAGGTGCCATCACGAATGAGAGCATCTCCAGAAGTTAACCCATCAAGCGCCAGATGCGCAGCGCGTAATTCAAGAATATCACGAACGAGGTCACCAATGTGCGCTATGGTCGCGCGAAAATGGCCGTGCCGAAAAGCAGGATCCATTGAATCAAACGTGAGCGACGATGGGTCAATCGGCAAGCTCTTCTTAGAAATGGGGAAGAGCTTGACTTGGTAGTGTATATCTTCATTGCCCATGACGCCGATTGCATGGATAAAAGCATAATATTCATAGAGCATGAAGTCTCTCCGGTGATTGTTTTGGTATACCGTCGCATAGACGCGCATGAATTGGAGAGAGAAATTCGGCGCAGAAAGTATTTCGATGTTTCCGCCATCGATAAAAACCAAGCGCGAAGATGATGGAGATAGTTGCGGCAAAGGATGGAAATGTTCAAGAGAGAAAGGAATTGGCACATAGCGAGCATCGGAGAACCAAACCATGTCGTGTTCTGAAGAAAGAAGCTGTTCTTTCAGCGCATAAGCGACATGATTCACGATTTGTG
>JACQMX010000114.1 GCA_016203375.1 Candidatus Woesearchaeota archaeon
AACTTTTTTATACCTTCTCTTATTTTATATGGTCATGACAAAAGAGAATTTACCTGTTGTGCAGGAAGAAACTCCTCCCGTTTGCAAAGGCTGCCAGAAATGGGAATATTTTGGAAAGCAATGCTGGGTGTATTGGGAGAAAAAGAAAGTCTGCACAATGTATTTGGGCAGTGATCCTTATCGCTATTATAATGGTGATCCAAATGCCTTTTGGCTCCTTTAGGCTATTCTTATTTTCTATCACTTTATAATGGTAAAATTATAGAAATATTTATAAGATGACGCCTTTTTCAGGGCTCGATTGATGATGGGTATTGACGCTCTTGCTACGGCGCTTCTTGAACAGGCAGAAAAGCCAACACGTCGCGATATGCTTCGCTTCGGTTTAGGAGCGTTTGGCACGCTTGCTTTTGCTGCCTTGCCTAGTTGTACTTTTTTAGAAAAACAATACGATCTCGTCTATGGCTTTTCCAATGATCCAGAAGATCTCTATAATCTGAAGGAAATCCTTGGCTCCTTGCTCAATATTGATAAAAATCTCAAAATTATTCGCACGGGCAAAGGGGATTATGCTCTTATTCATGATATTGACCGTTCAAAGAATAAGGCGGAAGAGCTTGCCAACCTTTATACCGTCATCTTGCGTGAACATAAATTTCTTGGTCCAGCAGATCATGCTGTCGTGATCGAATCTGGCTTGCTCGAACGTGAAGTTGAGGAAGTTCCAGAACGTCGAGAAGTGCCTTTCGGGCTTGAAACTATGACTGCCAGAAAACGACGTGCATTGCACTTGATGGTGCGTGCTGTCGATCAGCTTATTTCGGAGCATTTTTTGGTGGCTCGAGATCACATTCCTCTCTTCATGGCCATGACCGAAGCGGAAAGCTCTTTTAGTGCTGAGCTTATCAGAACAGATGGCTTCGGCGAAGGCTCGTTTGGCGATATTTCTTACGCAGGCGCAGTAGGCTACATGCAGCTCATGCCAACATCAGTGCCAAAAGAGCTAGTTATCCGTAGAGAGGATTTACGCCTTTCTCCAACAGTATCAAATACTGAATACGCCCGTGCTTTAGTGGAATTTTGCCGAAATAAACCATTAGACGAGTTGCGAAAAATCGATGTTCGCTTTGATCCGTACAAGAACATCTATTATGGCATTCGTGAAATTATGGAACTTCTGAATGGCAAATTTAGACCAGGCGGACATACATATTATTCATATCCGGCGATTATCAATGGTAAGCAACGTACACTTGGCGCAGAATGGAATCCGGAAAAGCCGCCACGAAACTATGTGAAACGGCATACTGTTAATATAACCCCCCTGGATAGCCGCATTTACTCGCTTGCCGGCTATAATTGGGGAGCCTACGCGACCATGGGCTTTATCACACGACATAACATAACCTCTGGCGAGCAATTCCTTGATACCTTGGAAGATAGCTCTACAATTGGCACGCGAATTGTTCACTACATTCGGAAGATTGTCAGGCGAACGGAGGATTATCAAAGACTTATTCCCCAGCTGACATAACCCACTGGACATGCGTCGTCATTAGCTTTTTATTCTTCTTCTGCTTTTTCTTTGGGATGCGAGCAAATCTTGATTGTTTGCGATGTAAAGGCCGTTTCTGCAATAATGGCAAGTATTGTCCTGTATTGCATAAAATTACCAGCCAGCGCCGCGTGAACCTTGAAGCAAAACAGGATTACTTTGGTGAGTCGCCGAACGTGTTTGTCGGCAGATTTGGCTATCCAAACATTAATGTCGGCTTTCTAAGCGTGGAACAGTACAAACACCATGATGAGCCGTTATTATGGAGTAGAGAGAATTATAATATTGACAAAATTATTGATCTGCGCACGACATTGATCAATTCTAGCTTTAAGGCGCCAGTAACATCTGTTCGAGTTGCTGATGGCTTAGGCAATCGCTATCTCTCTATGGGGCAGGAGATAGCGATGGCCAGAAAGCCAGTGGATATTGAAGTTAGCCTGAATAAGAAACCAAAGTTCACCCTGAGTTTCATGCAGGATGTTACGCCTCATGGTCCTCGGGTGAAGCTCAAGAATGCTTCGCTCGCAGAGAATCCAAGCATTCCAACAAAAGTAGACAAGGTCGTTTCCGATAGTGACCTGAAAGCTGGAGAAGCCATTCTCACCTTGTACCAGAAGGGCTTTGACGAGCATTATCTTACAAAATTGCTAAGTGTTGGGACGCTAGGCGTGAAGATGGAAAGAAAGCTTGTGCCTACGAGATGGAGTATTACTGCTGTAGATGATACTGTCGGTAAACGTCTCATTGCGCAGATCAAGCAGTGCGAGAATAAGACAAACTATCTTGCCTTCTTTGGTGGGCATTTGGGAAATTACTATCTTGTTTTGTTTTTTCCTGAGGTGTGGAGCTATGAATTGTTCGAAACATACGTTGGCGGCAAGATGCCTGCACGATTTGGCACAGATTATGAATCGTATGAAGGGCGGAAAAGCTATGCTGAGGATACTGCTGGCGGGTATTATGCCGCGCGGCTTGCCGTGCTCGAAAAACTGGCGGAGCTAAAACGGCAGGGAAGCTGCTTGTGCCTGCGCTTTGTCACGGATGAATATTGGGCACCACTTGGAGTGTGGGTGGTGCGCGAGGCAACACGCAAGGCCATGCAGGCAAAACCGATAGAATTCGGCAGCAAGGAATTGATGATGACATATGCACGGCAGCTTGTGAGGAAAAAGTTTGGGTATAATCTTGAAGAGCTTTTTAGGGTGAGCAAGCTGCTGCATGAAATTGGAACGCAGAAGAAATTGGGAAATTATTGAAAATCATCGGTTTAATACCTCGGACTTTAGTCCGACGATTTTCAATTCCGCAAACTCGCCTGTTAGAGGCGAGGGGCGTAAAACCATGGGCTTTAGCCCGTGGATAGCCC
>JACQMX010000111.1 GCA_016203375.1 Candidatus Woesearchaeota archaeon
AATGTGCTCGCCACACAATATGCCGGTGAGTTTATACTTCTCTAGTCGTTTTGTGATTTTGAGCTTGAACTTGTTGCACAAGAGCAAGTCTCTATCCTTCAGGAAGATAAGTTCTTCAAGGAACTCATATAACAGATTATCAATCTTTGGTTGTTCAATCGTTAGGTTTTGTTTGATGCTTGGCTTGATCGTTTGAAGGTCAACCATAACCTCTTCTGTTGCCAAGCCAGCATTGGTGAACAATTCTTCCAATGTCTTGCCAGTGGCTTCAAAGCACACATCTGCAGTAGCCACATCAGGAAGGTATCGGTAGCCTTTCTGCGTATCACCTTTACCTTTTTGGCCTTTTGCTGGCATTAGGGTGTTTAAGGAAGATCCCTATTTAAAGCTTTTGAGGCTTTGGAGCAGTTCTACCTCATCTTGTATTGGAGAACTGCATGTCTTGCCAGCGCAAAGGAAGGCAACCGGCAGCGTGTTTGCAGGATATCTTGCTTCCGTTATTCGCTTCTTGTCCTTTTCCACATCAAGAAGGATAACTGATTTGCGCGGATCAAACACCATCAGGCATGATTGCCGTAATCTCTTTGTCTTTTGTTCTGCAGTTTTTCCTAGAATAACAATTTTTATTGGACGCAAGAAGTGATCAACGGCAACAGCGTAGTTTGCGGCAAAATGGCCATACGCTTCAAACGCGCCGCTTAAGCCAAGCAAAATTGTTTCCGCAATTTTATGGTATCTATCATTCTCCGTAAGCACGGCCAGGCTTGTAAACGCATGTGCAGCCGCAGCATTATCTTCTAGCGGACGTTGTTTGTTCGTCAGCTCTCCAAAATCATCCGCTTGTGGAACACGATCATGAAGGCCATATTTATCTACAAGATTCTTTGCGATAAATGCAGCAAGCTTTTCCGCATAGGTGAGGTATTGCGTGTCTGCGGTGTGCTCATACGCCTCAATGCACGCGCGCATGCACCAAACATTGTCTGCCGCAATTCCTTGGACATCTGCTTTGTTATCCTTACTGTCGTGATAATGATACATTCCTTCTTTGTCTTTGAAAAGAGTTTTCAGCAAAAACTGGAGGCTCTTGAGCGCAACATCCAGATATTTTGGTTCTTCAAGCACGGCCGCCGCGCGCAAGTATGCGATAATCATCTGGCTGTTGTTATCTGTATAAACTGTCTTGTCAATGTACGGCACTTTTCGCTTTTTCCGCTCTGCAAGCGGCAATTTATAATACTCTTCATCTGCATCTTGACTGCCATAAAAATTACTATGCTCCTTATCATATAAAGAAGCATCGACATAATCAATAATTCGCCGCGCAATGCGTTTGTATTCATTATTCCCTATTACGGAATAAGCATCGAGATAATTGAGAAGCAGGCCGGCGTTCGTGTCAAGCATTTTTTCGTAGTGCGGCGTTCTCCAGTCGCGCGTTACTGAATACCGATAGAAGCCACCTTCAGCATCATCGAGAAGGCGCTTCATATTGTCCAGTGTTAAGGTAACCATGTCCAGATAACGCTGCTCTCCTGTTTTTGCATAGTTTAGTAAGAGCAGGGTTACTGCGCCAGGCGCAGGAAATTTTGGTTCCCGTCCAAAGCCACCCATCTCGGTGTCAAAACTCTGGGTAAGAACACTTGTTACGAACGGAGCAATGTTTTCATCGAGCTTTTCCATTCCCAGCTCTGGAGGTTTATGCTCTTGTGGAGGAGCGAGTTGTAATTGATCATACTTTGTTTTATAGAGTTGTTTAATCTGCTCAAGCATGTTTTCTAGCTGTTTTGGGGGAACGTACGTTGTGCCAGTGAGCACATGGCCTTTCTCATTGAGAATCGCGATGGTGGGGTAGCCGCCAAAGTTGTATCTGTCTCGAATGTCAGGACGTTTGTCAATATCGACGCGCACCGGGATAAATTTCCCATTAACAAGCTTGATAACGTCAGGATCAGAGAATGATGTCTTGTCCATCACATGACACCAATGGCACCAGACCGCGCTTAGATCGAGAAAAACTGGCTTTTTTTCTTTCTTGGCGTCCTCGAAGGCCTTCTTGCTCCAAGGACGCCACGTGATTCCTGGTTCCATAAAATTACCTTATTGCTCTTCTATCTGATCCTTTCTTCTCTGCGTCAATAGCCAAATGGGCTTTCTCCCAGAAAATCCAGAATTCAGCTCATGCCAATGCTTGATCTCATTCTCACCAAGCTTCCAGCACAAGAAAACTTCTCTTCCATCATGATACGCGAGAAAATCAAGAAGACCAAGGTCAAGATCTTTTACAACGCACCCCATGCCTTCAAGCTTTTCCAGGTGCTTGTAGAACTCGTACGATAGTTTATGATAACGCCTATTGAAGTGCGTGCTGTTCTGGAAGTGATCAAAGCCACAGTTCTTGCAACTTATCTCTATAGAATCGAGAACATCAAGGGAGTTTTTCAGCCGTTTGAGACGCCGCACGTACTTTTCCACCACGGGAATTTGCTGTTGAGCCTGCTCAAGGGTGTAGTACTTTCGCAGCATTGGCGTACCTCCTCTTTGTTTTTGCCAATTTCTGTAATAAGTATGGATGAACGAGTATAAATATGTTGCGGAAAATTTGCGAATTTGAATACATATTCAAAAGAAAATAAAATTTTATCATAATGAAAATCGCTCTTCACAATATCGAAGGCGATTTTCAACCACTTCCTTACTCACCTTACTTCCTCTTTCCCATCCGCACAATCTCCTTAACCGTCGTTGCTTGCTCAGCCTTTTTATCATCCCGTATGCGTACTAATCGCGGAAACCGCAGCGCATACCCTTGTCCGTGCTCCATGCCGCACGTATGATTTGGGCTTTTGGTAAACTCTGCGCCAACAATCTCTACAATTATTCCTGGCGAAAACCAGACATCTGGCTTCATGGCTTCTGCAACAACAATATTCTTTGGGCAGGATGATACTTTCCATTTTGATAACTTTTTCGGCAGCGCGGCAAGCTGTGCATCAGTAAATCCAGAACCGAGTTTGCACACGGTTTCATATCTTTCTTGTTTTGGATTATAGGCAGCGCAAAGTAATGCGCCATACGCTCCTGCGCGCTTCCCTCTGCCGGAGAACGCTCCAACAACAACGAGATCAATAGTCTCACGCATTTCTTTAACGTACTCTTTCTTCCATTTAATCCACAACCGGCACGTGCGCCTGCACGATAGATGGAATCCTTCTCGCACGATTTTGCAAGGATGCCTTCGCAGCCACGCTTTAGAGATTTCTGGAAAAAGTCGCTGACATCATCTATAGTTGTAGTTATGATCTGGCGAGCAAGCTGAAGAGATGCTGTTGGCTTAATGATTCTTTCCAACGCTTTGCGTCTATTTGGATAAGAGGCATGCAAGTACGATTTTCCATTAAGGTAAAGCAGGTCAAAAAGATAAAAGCAGATTGGAATCTTTTTGACATACGCCTCAACATCATATTTTCTACGGCGTTGCATTAATATTTGGAATGGCAGCAGATTGCCATTCTTGTCTACTGGCACAACTTCTCCTTCAATAACAAAACTCTTGCCGCTGGCCTGTTTTCTGATAACTTGGACAACATCAGGGAACTGGTTGGTGATGTTTTCTAATCGCCGCGAAAATAAAAAAATCTTTTCCCCTTGCCTATGCACCTGAATACGCTCGCCATCATATTTCTCTTCAGCAGCGATGTGCTTCATGCGCTCGGTAATCTCTTCTAAATGCTTAACACGCTGCGCGAGCATCATCTGGATTGGCCTGCCAACGACAATATCCACTTTCCGCACACCGGGAAGGCCATGCTTTGCAATGGCTTCTGCAACGATGCTGATATCTGGGCAGATATTGTACGCCTGCTCAAGCTCTTTTCGCGCTTCTTTGTTTCCAGTATACGCTATGGCAAGGCTGTCAAGCAAGGTCATGGTTCCTGCACCAAGGCGGAGCTTGCCCACACAGATGCGCGCGATATATTTGGCTTCTTGTGGCGAGGCTTTCTTGAGCAAGCTTGCGAGCGTGTAAATCTTCTTCTCTTGGCTTCCGCTGCCAGTAAAGCCCGCTATCTGATGCAGCGTTGTGAATACATCCTTTACACTTAATGCGCCTTTTGCCTTGCCAACAAGCGCTTCAGCAACAAGGCCTACATCACCTTTTTTCTTTGAGGCCGCCTCAACTGTTTTATCATCCTTGCCTATTGCTGCAGCAATCGCGCGGATGACCATCTTATCTGCCATGCCAATAAGCACGTCTTCAAACTCTGACGCGATCTCTCCCCTAAGGAGATGTGCCACAGCAGAAACATCTGCGGCAGGAACTTTCTTGAAGAAGGAGGAAAGTATCTCACGCATCTTTGTGCCGGAGCGTATCGCTTCCAGCTGCGCAAAGGTGTTGGCGAGAGCGGCGAATTGCATTTTTTCAGTAGGGTGTTTTGCTATTTTAACCTTCTTATTTTTTGAGCTTAAGGAATTTATCAAGCGGTAAACAGTTCGCGATGTCTTTCTTCGTTGCCCATCCGCGCCTAGCGGTCATGAGGCCTAGGCTAATAAATCGGAGTTGATTAACATCATGCGCGTCAGAGTCTATGACTAATGTTACTCCTGCATCAATTGCGGCGCGAATGTGCACATCTTTAAGATCCAGTCGAGGCGGCTGAGAGTCTATCTCTAGGAAAGTTCCGGTCTTCTTCGCCATCTGGAAGACTGCTTTCATGTCTACATCATAAGGTTCACGTTTGCCCATCAGTCTCCCGCTTGGATGGCCGATGACGCGCACATAAGGATTCTCCATGGCTTTGCAGATTCTCCTTGTCATCTTGTCGCGCGGCATCTTGAAGGCAGAGTGCACGCTGCCAATCACCCAATCAAGGCGCTTGAGGATTTTATCCGAATAATCCATACTACCATTTGGCAAAATATCCACCTCGCTGCCAGCGAGGATGGTGATGTCCTTATACTTCTTCTGCAATTTCTCAATCTCTGCAAGCTGCTTCACCAATCGTTTCTCCGTCATGCCATGCGCGATGTGGACGCTTGGACTGTGATCAGTTATAGCGATGTACTCATAGCCGCGCGCTATGGCCGCTTTGATCATTTCTTCAGTGCTATTATTGCCGTCGCTGTATGTCGTGTGCATGTGGAGGTCTCCTTTGAGGTCTTTTTCCTCAACAAGCACGGGCAGCTTTCCTTGCCTCGCAGCTTCGATTTCGCCAGCATTCTCCCGCAGTTCAGGAGGAATGTACGGTAAGCCAAGTTTTTTGTACACCTCTTCCTCGGTACGGCCAGCGACAAAGGCGTTTGTCTTGCGATTAAATAAGCCATACTCAGAAAGCTTAAAGCCTTTCTTGATCGCGATCTCGCGCAGAACAATATTGTGCTCTTTGCTGCCAGTAAAATAGTTCAACGCTGCGCCATAACTCTTTTCCTCAAGAACGCGGCAGTCAACCTGAAGATTGTTCTTCAGCAAGATGCTTGACTTGGTTGGACCTTGCGCCATGATGCGCTTTACATCAGGTAAGTGGGTAAAGCGCTCCATAATTGGCTTTGGATCTTTTGCCGTTACCAGAATATCAATATCTCCGATGGTTTCTTTCCTTCTCCGTACGGAACCAGCAACCTCAATATTTCCAATGCCTTTCACTTGCTTGATTTGCATAATTAAGGCTTCAGCAATCGGTAAAGCAGTACCTAAGAGCGTGCGCGCTGTTCCTTGGGCAAAAAGCTCTAAGCCCTTTGCGATATTCTCTTCACTTTTTGCGCCAAAGCCAGACAATTTTGCCAACTTATGCGCGGCAATGGCTTTTTTTAGATCCTCTATATTGTTGATGCCGAGCTTCTTGTGCAATAACTCCGCGTGCTTCGGTCCAAGCCCAGGAATATCGATAAGGATACTCAGATGGCGCGGGATTTTTTTCTTGAGCTCATCATATTCCTTAATGCGTTTTGTAGTGAGGTACTCAACAATTTTAGCGGCAAGGCCTTCGCCAACGCCAGAAATTTCCTTTAAACCCTCAACTCCTTTCTTCTTGAAGACATCTGCCACATCTTCTGGCAAGCTCTCAATCGCACGAGCAGCCTTCCGGTATGCAGCAGGCTTCCATTGGACGTGCTGCATTTCGAGGATGTCAGCTATTTCGTAGAAGATTTTGGCGAGGTCGGAGTTGAGCATAATGGTGTATTGGAATACAAGTTTTTAAGCGTTGCGATGGAATTGCCCAATTTTGCGATCCTTGCTACAGCTTTTGGATGGTGGTGCTTCTCATGGCATAAAGAGCACCACATCAAAGGCTCTATCCATAAAGTCTGGCTAGCCAATAAAAAGTTTATAGTTGGTCAACATTTATATACCTCTTCTTACATTATTTTTCCTGTGGGTTTTCGAGGTAAAAAAATTTACGGCGAATCTCAACTGCGCCGCTGTCCGTTCTGCAGCAATCAGGCCACTATCAAGAATCCGCAAGGTATTGAAGTATGTACCCGCCATACCTCTACCAAATTACAAGAAATTCGTTGTCCTTGTGGATTAGTTCTCGAACCCCGCTCCGGCAAATTTGGTTCCTACTTCCATTGTGATCGCTGTGGCAACATTAGCGCCAGGAAAGGGATGGAATTGATGACTACTCCCACAACATCAGAATCACCCAGGGTTCCAAAAGAAATTACAATTACATCCAGAGATGTTGATTATGATTGAGCTTCCGGACAGAGTTGGTCTGCTGTTATAATCAATTGAGTGTTTACACTTCAATAATCTTCCCAATCTTCGCCACATTAATGACGCGCGTCTTGCCTATTGTTTCCTCAAGCCCTGCGGCTTCATGGACATGACCACAGATAAGAATGTCTGGCTTAAGTACATCCAGCGCCTTTCGCACACCCACACTGCCGGGTACGATCTTGCTCATAAATTCCATCTTTGAGCCTGCAGGATGAACATGCGTCACCATAATGCGTTTCTTGGCGTGCTTGATCTTATCATACGCAGCGCGAAGCAAGTCATACGATTCCTTATCTGAAATCATATTGATAGGGATATTCCCTTTACCGCAGCCGAAGAAGCCGATGTCGCCATAAACAACGCCATCGCCATGAAGGTTGCGGACGTTGTATAACTCTGAAAGGAAATCTGCAGTGGCGTCATCCTCATGATTACCGGGGATGAACATAACCTTTCTCCCGCGCTGGAGGAATGGGCCAATGATGTTGCTTGTTTCCTTACTGAAGTAGGTAATATCTCCGCAAAGCAGGACAAGGTCGACATCTTCCTTCTCTGCCTTCTCAGCCATCTTTAGAATGGTAGAAACATCATTATGCGTGTCGCTAATCGCGAGAATCTTGAACTTCTTTTCAGCAGTTTTCTCTGCCTTGTTTTCGTGTTCAACCTTCTTCATCGTATTCCTTGTAGGTGCGAGGTTCGCAGCCCTCATCGTATTTTTGCATTTCATCAATGGCGCGTTCGAATGGATTGCCCAAAGCAACGCCACACCGGGAACATTTTTGGAGATTTTTATCTGGCGAGATGAAGCCGCATGAGCTACAACGGTCTTTGTCCATCTTTCCAGTTTTTGTCATTTCTCTGCTTCCAGGGATGGAATTCTTCCAAGCCACACATGCAATCATACTCATGCAAGGTTCTGGGTTCGCATCCTTCATCATATCTGTCCAGCTGCGCTATCACTTTTTCTAGGAGATCGCCAATCGGTACACCACAGCGCGCGCATTTTGTAGCTGTGCTGTCGTTTATAGCAGCACTACAGGCACTGCATATCTTCGTGATTGTTATCTCTTCGTTATCAAGTGACATAGTATGCCTATATAAGTATCTTATCCAAATGATTTGCCACAACCACAATTATTGTGGGCATTGGGGTTCTCAATCTTGAATCCAGATCCAGATAAGCCATCGACATAGTCAATGCTTGCGCCTTTCATGAAGCTCATGCTTTCCGGGTCAATGACTATTTTGAATCCATCCTGTTCAAACGCCGCATCATCAGGATACGCTTGATCGTCGAAGCTTAAACTATACTTAAATCCAGAACAACCGCCCGGTACTACTTGGACACGCAGGTTAAATCCCTGCTTGCTGTCCTTTGCCAACAAGTCCTTGATCTTGGCGATGGCTGCTTTGGTGAGTGTTATCGTTTCCGGCAATTCTGGGTGTTCATGCTCATCATGCTTATGATCATGCGTAAAGCTTTCAGCCACTGTTTTCGTGGCAACGGCATTAACATCTTTCATCAGATTCTCGAACTCTTCTTCGCTCATGCCATGCCCCATAGCGCCTTGCTCGATGCTTTCAAATGGATTCACATGGCAGCCAATGCAATGTAAGCCATAGCTGAGCATGACTTCTGCGGCATCCGGATATTTTGCTACCACTTCGCCAATAGTCATGGATGGCTTGATTAAGCGATGATCCTCTTCGTCATCTGCATGAGTATACCCTTTTACTTCTTCTGCGTTTAATCCCATATACTCGTTATATGCAATCATTCCACCTTCCGCATGATATAAATGCTGGAAGTACTTATAGAGGAACTTGCACGCAGCTTTACTGCGATTGCCTGATCTGCAAATGACAAGAAGGCGCTTTTCCTTGTCAAGCTCTTTAAACGTGAGTGGATTAAGCTCGTCTACAGGGATGTTCACCGCGCCATCAATACGATCTTCTTCAAACTCTTCTCTGGTGCGGACATCGAGGACAATGACATCATCTTTTCCGATCATATCGGCATATTCATATGGTTGTAACTGCTGATATCCTTCTTGCGTTTGTGTTTCGCTCGTTTCACTCATGGTAATCCTCCTTATCCAAAATACTTTTCTTTGTAAAATCGGATGAGCTCTTCGACGGCAGGCAAGCACGATTTGTTGAACACACCAACTTTGAGTTTGTGTTGAACCTTTTCGATTGTGTCCGCGCCATCAAGTACAGCTTCCTCAATGTCCTTATCGGTTATTTTAAGATCAGGATCGATAATTCGTGCGCCTTCAACAATTATACGCTCCGTCTGTCCAGAGCGCCTAAAATGATCATTGATCGCCGCGCGCAAGGCCTTGTCACCAAGCACTGAGCAGTGGAACTTTCGATTGGGGAGTCCGCCAAGCCTGTTCATAATGTCCATAGGTTTTAGCTCGAGGGCCTTTTGGACTGGCACGCCACCATTTTCAGTGACCATTACGGAGAGCATGGATGTGCTGCCGATGGCTGAGGCGCAGCCAAACGTCTGCCATTTGCAGTCAACTATCTTGTCGTTTTTCTTGTCAACCTTAATCCACATCTTCATGCCATCGCCACACGCTGGAGAGCCAACCATGCCGACACCGTCAAACTCCAGCTTCTCCGCGTCTGCATCATTGATGAGAATATTTCTTGGGTTGAAGAAGTGATCTTTAACAATATCCGTATAGAACCAATTCTTACTTTCTACCTTCGCCTTGACATCCGCATGGGTGGCGGGTGCCGGCTTCGTTATAGGAGTTGATTCTCCTTCTATAATATTGAGCTCGCTACTCATTGGACGATCACCTTGGTGTATTGCTCCATCATTGCTTGCTGCTCTTCTTTGGAGATGTATTCTTCAAGCTTGAGATTATAAGGGGAAATCGCGCGAAGGCGTTGGACTGCAGCAGGCATGACCTCAAGAACCTTATCGATGTCTTCCTTTGTCGTGTCACGCCCCATGGTAAATCGAATAGAACCATGCGCGAATTCATACGGCAAGCCCGTTGCGAGAATAACATGGCTTGGTTCAAGGCTGCCTGATGTGCACGCGGAACCTGTTGATGCGCAGATGCCATGCTCGTTGAGCAAGAGTGTCAAGGCTTCTCCTTCGATATCAAGGATGGAGACATTGACATTGTTTGGCAAGCGTTTGGTTGGATGGCCGTTGAGTACAGCTTTTGGAATATGTTGCAGGAGTCCTGCGGTAAGATAATCACGAAGTTTGATAAGACGGGTATTCTCTTGTTCCTTCTCTTTTTGAGAAAGTTCAAGGGCTTTTGCAAAGCCAACGATACCTGCGACATTCTCTGTGCCGCCACGCTTGCCGCCTTCTTGTCCACCACCATGAACAAGAGGTTCAAGCTGCACGCCAAGTCGCACATAGAGCAGGCCAACACCTTTTGGTCCGTATATTTTTGAACCATTAAGCGTGAACATATCCACGCCAAGCTCTTTGACATTAAGATTCTGTGAACATCCTGCTTGACAGGCATCCGTATGGAAAAGCACTCGCTTTTCTTTGCAGACTTTCACGATCTCCGGAATCGGCATGATCGTGCCAATCTCATTATTAGCATACATCACCGTAACAAGAATGGTGTCTGGTCGAATAGCGTCACGCACCTGCTCAGGCGTCACAAGGCCGCATCTGTCAACAGGAAGATAGGTTATCTCAAAGCCTTGTTTCTCGAGCCATTCGCAAGTATGCAAGACAGCGTGATGCTCCACGGTTGTGGTGATGATATGGCCTTTCTTCTTAGCAAATGCCACCCCTTTGATAGCAAGATTGATGGATTCTGTTCCCCCACCTGTAAATATGAGTTCCCGCTCTGCGCAGTTCAGAATTCTTGCGGCGGTCTTTCTCGCTTCATCGACTTGCTGCAATGCTTCATGACCAACGCTGTTGAAGCTGCCAGGATTTCCATAAACATCAACGTAGAATGGATCCATAGCTTCCTTTACTTCTTGTCGCATTGGTGTTGCGGCTGCGTTGTCCAAATAAATTGTTTTTTCAGTCATTTTTCATAATCGAATTTGATTTTCTATTTTTGTTGCACATAACAAATCATCATTCTGAAAATTGCTCTCTTCATCATGGGAGATAGGTTTTCGGCTGGTTCCTTAACAATAAGGAATCAAGGGGTTCGTCGGCTTTCAGCTTGGAATAAAGCCGACGAACGGAATGAGGATTTTTATGTTTTTTATTTATTGAAAATCATCGGTTTA
>JACQMX010000112.1 GCA_016203375.1 Candidatus Woesearchaeota archaeon
AGAGAGAGAGAGAGAGAATGACGTATGAGGCTTACTCAACCTTGACCTTCTTCCCAACAGCTTGTCCAGGCATACCCTTCTCAAAGAGAACACGAACTGCACCAGAGTTGCCATGAGGAGCAGTTATTTTGCCTTTAATAGCCTTGTTGCCAGGAGTAGTCCATGTTACTGTTTTCCCGACAAGCTTTGCAGCTTGGTCCTTTTTTGAGACAGCAGGCAAGATGAGAACCATCTGATTATCCGTCTGACGGTGCCTTCCCATCCTGAAATTCTTAATGAGGCCTTCCATAACGACGAGAAGTAAAGAGGGTGTTTATAAAGCTTTTGGCGAAGTCAAAAGGCAAGGCAACGAAACGAAGTGGAGTTGCCGGAGTTTCTAGGTTAAGGTTTAAAAAGAGCATACAACTCCCCGGCCCATGAATCTCCGAGAACTTATTGTATTGGGAAGCCTTTCTGTGGCTGGTAGTCTTTTCTTTAATTACTACAAAAACTACAAAGAAAAGCCTGCACCGCAACCACAGGAAGAGCAGCAAACGCAGCCAGCTGTCAAATCTCTTGAAGACACCATAAGCAAGGTAGTTCTCAACTACATGGCACAACCAAAATTTACTGATCCCCATTTTGCGGAAAAGACTACAGGCACAAAAGTAAAATTGGAGATACTTGATACCGATGAAGGCATGGCATACTTTTCAATCCCAGCCGCACATTATCAACATCCGCAAACATTGGTAATGTTAACAAAAAACCCGCAGCGTGTTGAATTTGGACAAACAGTAGATGGAAAATTACAATTAGGAGATTATTTTTTCACGAAGCCACAATATTACTTCTTTCGTTTCCCGGCAGATGATTTTAGAGCGGATCCAGATAAAAAATTAGTCTACACCTTTGTGAAGGGTGTGCAATATACAGTAACCATGCATGAACTAGCTGATTTTATATTAAACAAAAGCGTCTATGGAGGTCGTCTCCGCGTAAAAGTCGATGAAACACCGGAAGGGGTGCCAATTGTGGAGAGCAACCATGGTGCCTTTGTCGCAAAAAGAGGTGAACTATCATTGACGCGATTAGCATCGCGCTTGACAAGACATCAACGAACCAAGGAAGGGGAAGCGCAGGCCTTACTTGATTTTGTGACACGATCAATAAAGTATGATGAAACCTCAACCGTTGAGGTACTCCAACGGTCGAATGAGGTACTTATGGCAAGAGAGGGTGATTGCAGCGGAATGGTGATCGCATATGCATCATTGCTTGAACAACGAGGCATTGATTATCGATTAGTTCATCTTCGATTAAAGACAGGGCATATCGCCGTGGCGGTTGCAGGAAACTTTCCGAACCAGAATGGCTTGAGTTTTAATCTGGGCAAGCAGCGATTTACCTTTGCAGAAACAACAGTAAACGGATTTAAAATTGGGCAAACACTTCTTACCGAACCATATGGCCTTGACAACATGGTTGCCATCCAACGCCCCGGTAAAAACGCTCCCCTTTACCATCCAAAAACAGGGGAACAGCTTCCTTTCCTTTAATCTAAACCAAAAAATACAAAATCACTGGCAAAATCAAACAGCCCATCGCGTGATTTCTTGCAGTGCTGGATAATGCTGATACAAGACCAACTGCTGTTGAGATCAGCAGAACAACAATGCCGAGCACGCCGGAAAATACACCAACAAGAATGGTAACAAGAATGATTACGCACAACACAACAGTGCGATAGTTAACCTTTGCCAGCAATCGGGCAAAAATTCTCGTTACTCCGAGAGAAATCCATACAGCGAAGCCGCCGGCGACAATCGCGACGAGGGCAAGAGCAACAATGCCCATCGGCTGAACTTTCATCACTTCAAGAATAGTAAGCACAGCTCCATTTCTTGCTTTTTCAAGCACGGCAAGCGCGACAAGAGAAATCACAAAGTTTACTGTTCCTAAACCACCAACCATGATCATGTAGCCAATATCGCCGAGCTTGCGCACAAATGTTGACACCAACACAGCACCTTGCGCTGGTCCAAGGCCGGGCAGGAATGCGGTCATGCTTCCTGCGATTGTGCCTGCAACGACCGCCTTTGCGACTGTTTTCTTTTCAACCACCATTCCTTCTTCGGTGTGTTGAGAAGGAATAATGGCTGTCTCGCGAAGGCTGATGAGCAATGTGCTTATGCCAAACAATCCAGAGAGCAGGGGAAAGAGTGGATCTTTTACTGGCAAGGAAAAGATTACAAGGCCGAGTACACCGCTGAGCATGAAGATAAGCAGGTTCCACCAGCGCTGTTTGTCTTTGAAAATAAGATACGCTGTACAAAGAAGCAAGATGTGACCAATGTAGCCTTTCATCAATGGATATACAAATCGCACAAAAGGAAAAAGCAATGGCAAGAGCAATATCGAAAGGACAAGGCAGAGCAAGCTTCCCATAACAGTAAGTTTTACCGCGTCAAAGGCCTTGCCTTGCAACAGCATTTTATGGCCCGGAAGCATGGCCGCGGCTTCGCTTTCCGGCGCGCCGAGAAAAACAGAAGGCACAAAGTCTAGGAAGGTGTGCGTCACGGCCATTGCAACGATAAAGATGGCGATAGTAATTGGATGAATAAATTGTAAAAGAAGTGAAGCTGCTTGAAGCAGTAACAAGGCGACAAGGTTGATATGCACACCAGGCATTAAGCCAGTAAATGTGCCGCAGAGAATGCCTGCAAATATTGCGAAGATGACTTCTAAAAACATAACAAACTATAACATTTTGAAATTAATAAGCGTTGAGGAGAAAAAGATGAAAACTTTACGACGCTGACGAAATCTTTTTTATGGGGTTATAAGTATCTCGAAAATTTCACCACATAAATTGAAATTCTTCATTCCGGCGCCGAAGCTTTTCCCAATATAATCGGCGCCAACGCCATCCTTTATCTCTAACGATTTTGTTCTTGTGCTCCCTGTTCCCGGATAGCACAAGAACAAAATCGTGTTAGAGCAAGCTGCATCGTAAAGGTAGGTGGAATCTTACAAACAGAATAGCGCAGAATGTGATAAAAGAAACATTTGCGTTGTGCTAATGAAGGAATACCAAAACAAAAGAAAAAATGTGCAAGACAAAATTAGAAATGCCCAAAGCATCTTTCTAAGGTCAAGGCCATCGACATCTTGTGCTCATTGACCGCTTGGATAACCTCATAATCCCGTGCAGAGCCGCCAGGCTGAATGATTGCAGTCACACCAACGCGCGCAGCGAGATCAATGGAATCTCTAAATGGGAAGAATGCGTCAGATGCCATGACGGCACCGCCCAACGGGGGCGTAGATAACGGGAGAGTTGATGTAAATGTTAATGGATCATATCTCAGCCCTTCTCTATCCATGGCTTTCTGATACGCTTTTAGAATCGCCTGCTCAACCGCTCCAACACGTTCCTGCTGGCCGGAACCAACAGCAACGGTAACGCCATCTTTTACAAAAACAATTCCATTGCTTCGCACGCCAAGCAAGACATACCATGCAGTAAGCATATCGCGAAGCTCATTCTCTGTTGGATCACGTTCAACAAAGTATAGCTGATCATCTTTCTTGACCATGGCGTCAAAGATTAGATCACTCGGACCGCGAATACTCGTCAAGTAGGGTGATTGAACAATAACCCGTCCCGTAGGTAAAACTTTGATATCGTAAATTCCTTGAGCGTTGTCTCCAACAAACTTTGGTAATTTGTCGATATTTGAATACATGATCGCACGAAGATCTTTCTTGCTATCCAAAATAGCCAATGCGCCCGCTTCAAATTCTGGCGCGGCGACACCTTCAACAAAAGTTGAGGTGAGGACTTCAGCAGTAGCTTTGTCAAGTGGCCGGTTAAGGACAACAATCGAGCCAAAAGCGCTTCGCGCATCGGCATCCCGAGCTAAAATGTATAACTGATCAAGACTTGTTCCATCATGCTGCGTCGCAAATCCACTAGGGACTGCGTGCTTCATAACGGCCACAGAGGGCGCATCAAAATACTTGAGTATGTCCAGAGCCCGCGTTACATCCATGAGATTTGTTGCGGATAACCCACCTTTTCCTGATTTTACCATATGGACTTGTGTTAATGCCGCTAAAGGACTGTTGTTAAATGTATATATTGCAGCACCTTGATTTGGATTTTCGCCGTAGCGCAAATTGCCTTCTTTGCGAAAATAGATCATCAGCTCGTTAGGGAATACTTGTTCTGTCACCGTTCTATATGCCCGCTTCGCGTCAGTGACGTCCGTTCCTCGTGATTTTTCAGTCATCTTATTGTCTCCCATCTCCACTATTAATGATATGCCGCGCAACATTATATGGTGATGGCGAATCGTTAGCGAGCACATAGGCAACAACACCAACGCGAAAATCTTCACCTGGCGCCATTCCAAAAGATTTTGGGCCAAGAGCATTATATACATCACGCGCTATTTGCTCAGCGGTAGAACCGTGAATTTGAAGGTACAATGGTTCGCCAGAGAATGAAGGAATCGGTTTGCCATGGGGAACATTCTGACCAGTGTATGTTGTGAACGCTCTCCCCACTCCTTTTCGCAATGGAAACTCAAAGAACCACTTGGAAGCCGGAGCATCATCTTCTTGAGATGGCTCATGGTCTCCTCGCTTTATCATGCATAACGCAGCTTCTGGATGTACCAGTACACCGCTTATTCTTGGTGTGTATGTTGGGTCATCCGGCTCATAGCAAGAGACATCAATTCCTGCAATAAGCCGTGGTTCCCTGAACGCTTCACTTAACACATCCATTGGGTTTATGGTATCATGCCGTATTCTCGCCAGTTTTAATTCGGCAGCGAGAACATCCGTTTGCGCGCCATTGCTTACAACAAACGAATTGTCATATCGACGAATACAATCATATAATAACAGTGCTTTATTTCCTTGTGCTAAGATGGCTCGATCGGTTACATCAACTTTTATGATATCTTCATGCGTATTGGTTGTATCGCATACCAATCGTCTAGCTCTACTTGATGCGCTTCTTCCAGTTATGCCATAAACCAAAACATCATGTCCTTCAGAAGTCATACCGATAAGGATAATACGTCCAGGATACTCCATAGCCGCAAGCGCTTCTAAACCAGTTGTTTCTTCATGCATACAAACCTCCCCCTACAAGTAAGTAAAGCAAAAAGAGGAAAGATAAAAGGTTTGTTATTCTGGAGTAAAGCAAATAGCATATGATTAAGTACATCATTAAATATATCATTACTTTTCAGTAGTCAAATATGAAAAACTTTATATAGAAGATACCCCTCTTAAGCTTTATGGGACTTAGGGATTATCTTTTACGCGGGACACTTCTTGTAGGATTAGCTGGAGAAGCGACAGGCTGTGCTGATAGTGTATCTTCAGACGCATCTCAAGCAGAACAGCAATTATCAACTGCAGACAATGCTTCTGCCGCAAAGGCTGCTTTTAATCGACCAGACGCAAGGCCACCTATTGAGAATGAAACCACGACACCAGAACCAGAAACACGACCTGGACAAAGCCAACTGGAACGTCAAGTAGGCCTCAATGGCGGCGAACATGCTGCATGGAAAAGGTACCAATATCCAATTCCTTTAGAAGACATAGAAGATATTCGCACATACGATGTCTACCGACGGGAGAACGACACGTACGTCGCGCGGACAGGACTCCTTCTTCTCGCTAAAGCAGGCAGTTATGTACGATACCAGAAAAGCATATTCCGCTTTGGAAATTGGGTAGAAGAAACAAAGGTTATCGCTGCTGGAGATGAAGGACCAAAAAGCTTCCCGCAATGCGGCAGGCATGTGCGATTACGCCATTACCTCGCTGATGAAATCCCAGGAATTGGTGATACCATTGACACCATGTATTGCAATTTTGACCTTCGCGACGCGCACGCGATAAAAGGCGCAAGAGTGCACGATGGTGACATCTTAGGAACAGTCGGAAGCACCGGCGAACGCGTCACGCGACCGCAGCTTCTCCTGATGGTGCTCAGCGGAGATACGGATGATTACAACACATTGCACCATCCGCTTGCCGTACTCAAGACGAGATGACCACCAATCTTTTTATATTTCTCTCATTTCTTAATGCCCATGAATGTGATTATGAATGATCAGAGCATACAGCCAAAAATTCTCGTTGGTATTGTAACCTACGACGGCCATCGCTATGCGTTAGACAGGCTTCTCGAAGCGATAAACAAGTTTACGTATCCCCATTTCACTGTCATTTTTGCTGACAATTCAGCGACAGATGAATACAAGCAGCTTCTCGAGAGCAAAGGATTTGAAGTGCTCAAAGACGCAAGCGACGGCACGCGTATTGATCGCATCATTCGCGGCAGAAACACGCTTCGCGCTGCCTGCCTTGAACGTGGCTATGATTACTTATTCTTTCTTGACAGCGATGTCATTCCTCCAGTAAATATCCTAGAACAGCTTCTCCGCCATAAAAAAGATGTCCTTACCGGCATTTATCTCGGCGCAAGCAAATTTGGCGACAAGACAGAGATCCAGCCAGTTCTCTACGCGCCCTTCTCTGATAAGCAAGTACGAACCATGCTCATTAAAGAGGTGCTTGACGAGAAGATTCTACCCATTGCGGCTGCAGGTCTCGGCTGCTGCCTTATCCATCGCCATGTCTTGGAAAGGATTGCCTTTCGAAATATTGCCATCTCAACGACCGGCGGCGAAGACGCTGCCTTCTTTAAGGATGTACAAAGTCTTGGCATCACGCCATATGGAGATACGTCCATGAAATGCTTTCATATGTCTTATCCTGAAGGCGACAAGCGCAACGAGTTCTATACGTTTGAGAACTATATAAAAAAATATCAGCGTGGAACGAACTATAGTTTTGATATCAGCTTTGGATAACGCAAACTCGCCGCTCGGAGCTATCCCCGACCTAAAGTTCGGGGTTTTACGCTCCTCGCACCGATAGGCGAGTTTGCGGGATTCAAAAATTGCGCACTAAAGTGCGGGGTATTAAACCATGCGCAATTTTTCAATAATTCTAGAATTGGTTATTTTGTTTAAAAAAATAAAAAGAAAAAAA